>PHEX01000035.1 GCA_002843005.1 Candidatus Anoxymicrobium japonicum
AGAAAAGATGCGCTCGGCCCTGCCGCTAGGCCTGCGCCGACCGCTCTTCAGCACCCTCGGCAAGCTCTACCCCAAAGCCGACTGGGCACCACGCGTTTTCCGCGCCAAAACAACCTTCGAGGGGATGGCCAGAACGTCGGTCGAAGGCTATTTCCACTCCATCTCCATCCTGCGCGCGCCGATGCGCCGGCAGCTGTTTAGCGACGAATTCAAAGCTGAACTGGGCGGCTACGACGCCAGCGAAGTGTTCCGGGAACATGCCGCCAAAGCCAACACCGACGACCCGCTGGCCCTGATTCAATACCTTGACCTGAAGACCTACCTCGTCGGCGACATCAACACCAAGGTCGACCGGGCCAGCATGGCGCATTCGCTGGAGGTCCGCGAACCACTGATGGATCACAAACTGGTCGAATGGCTGGCCACCCTGCGCTCCTCGCAAAAAATCCGCGGCCAGGAAGGCAAATATGTCCTCAAGAAATCGATGGAACCCTACCTGCCGAACGACGTCCTCTACCGCCCGAAAATGGGCTTCTCAGTGCCGCTTGCACGCTGGTTCCGCGGCCCGCTCAAACAGCGCGTGCAGGAATCCATCCTCGGCTCGCGATTGGCCGACACTGGCTGGTTCAACCAGGACTACCTGCAGGAATTGGTCCGCAGCCACAACAACGGCAGCCGTGACTACAGCGCATCGATCTGGACCCTGTTGATGTACGAAGCCTTCCTGCGCAACGTCATGGAACCGGAGGCGCAGGCGTGATCCGCGCGCTTCACGTCCTCGACCACTCCATCCCGCTGCACAGTGGCTACACCTTCCGTACCGCCGCACTGCTGCGCGAACAACGGGGGCTGGGCTGGCAAACCTTCCACCTGACCTCGCCCAAGCAAGGCAAATACACCGCACCGCTCGAGGAAGTCGACGGCCTGCGCTTCTATCGTACACCGCTGCCGGAAGGTCCTCTCACAAATCTGCCGATTCTCAAGGAACTCGCCCTGATGAAGCGACTCGAGGCCCGGCTCGAAGAAGTCGCCCGCGAAGTCCGCCCGGACATCATCCATGCCCACTCGCCGGTACTCAATGCGCTGCCAGCCATCAAAGTGGCCCGAAAACTGGGCATTCCAGTCGTCTATGAAATCCGCGCCTTCTGGGAAGATGCTGCCGTAGACCACGGCAGCACTTGCGAAGGCAGCCTCCGCTACCGTGCCACACGAGCCCTCGAAACCCGGGCCATCCGCCAGGTCGATCACGTCTTTACCATCTGCGAAGGCCTGCGCGCCGACATCGTGGCGCGCGGCATAGCGGTCGGCAAGGTCACCGTGATCCCCAATGCCGTCGATGTCGACTCCTTCCCGCTGGCCAGCCCACCGGATGCCGAACTTCAGAGCAAGCTCGGCCTCACCGGCAAAACGGTCATCGGCTTCATCGGTTCCTTCTACGCCTACGAAGGGCTGGACCTGCTGCTCGATGCACTGCCCGCCCTGGTCTCCGCCAATCCAGACATTCGCGTACTGCTCGTCGGTGGCGGACCGCAGGAAGCCAATCTGCGCAAACAGGCCGAAGCATTGGGCGTGCAAGATATCGTCATCTTCACTGGGCGCGTTCCCCACAAGGACGTCAATCGCTATTACGACCTGATCGACATCCTCGCCTATCCCCGACATCCGATGCGCCTGACCGAACTTGTCACCCCGCTCAAGCCGCTGGAAGCGATGGCCCAGGGCCAACTCTTCGTGGCCTCCGATGTCGGTGGACACAAAGAGCTGGTCAAGCACAACCAGACCGGCATCCTGTTCAAGGCCGGAAACAAGAACGCACTGGCCGATGCGATACAAAACCTACTCGCTAACCGGCAATGCTGGCCGGAGCTGAAGAAGAACGGGCGCAGCTTTGTTGAGGAAGTCAGAAACTGGCGCAACAGCGTGGCAAATTACCGCGCCCCCTACACCGCGCTTACCAGCCTCAAAAAAGCTTGACCACTTGGTCAGCCGCTCGCCCGCATCGAAGCCCATGCCTCGCTCGATAAAAACTCTGCTCTTCTCGACGCTGTTTCCAAGTTCCGTGCGCCCAGTGCACGGCATCTTCGTCGAGACGCGTCTGCGCGAATTATTGAAAACCGGCCAAGTCGAAACGAAAGTCGTAGCTCCCGTGCCCTGGTTTCCTTTTTCCGGAAAGCGCTTCGGCGAATACGGGCAGTTTGCCGCCACCCCGAGATTCGAGCATCGAAACGGGATTGAGGTCTTTCATCCCCGCTATTTCCTGCCCCCCAAAATCGGCATGAATGTCGCACCGCACACACTCGCCGCCTGCGCCCTACCGACGATACGCAAACTGATCCGCGAAGGCTTCGACTTCGACCTGATCGACGCCCATTACTACTACCCCGACGGCATCGCGGCCGGCATCATCGCCAAGCAACTCGGCAAACCCTTCGTCATTACCGCCCGCGGTACCGACCTCAACCTGATCCCGCAACACGCCTATCCGCGCAAGCTGATCGTTCAAACGGCAGCCGCTGCCCACGCCTCGATCGGCGTCTGCAAGGCGCTGATGGACACACTCGCCGGACTCGGTGCCGAGGCCGACAAACTGCATGTATACCGCAACGGCGTCGACCTCGAGCGCTTCCGCCCCGAGGAACCGTCGCTTGCCAGAAAAAAACTCGGCCTGCCCGACGACAAATCAATCCTGCTTTCCGTCGGCCATCTGGTCGAGCGCAAGGGGCACCACATCGCCATCGAAGCGCTGGGCAAACTGCCGGAAAACACTTTTCTGGTCATCGCCGGCTCCGGCCCTGAACGTCAAACCCTGGAAGCGCTCGCCGGCAAACTGGACGTCGCCGACAAAGTCCGCTTCACCGGCCAGCTCGAAAACAGCGAACTGCGTAGCTGGTACAGCGCCGCCGATGCGCTGGTCCTCTGCTCAAGCCGCGAAGGCTGGGCCAACGTGCTGCTCGAATCGATGGCTTGCGGCACGCCCGTCATCGCCACCAACATCTGGGGCACCCCGGAGGTCGTCTCGACCCCAGTTGCCGGTCGACTGATGGACGACCGAACCCCGACCGCCCTTACCCTATCGTTTGCCGCACTCTTTGCAGATTACCCGAGCCGGGCAGACGTTCGAGCACATGCCGAAAAATTCAGCTGGGGAGAAACCACCGCAGCCCAACTGGCACTATTCAGGAGCATGACCGGTGCGTGACATCGTTCTCACACTTCTTGTCGCCGGCATCCTGCCGTTTACCCTCAAGAAGCCGCATTACGGCCTGCTCCTCTGGATCTGGCTGGGGATCATGAATCCGCACCGTTTGACTTACGGCTTCGCATATAACCTGCCATTTGCCCAGATCAGCGCCATATTCTTCTTCCTCGGCATCCTGTTCAACCTTAAGCAAACCTATCGTTTTCCCTGGAACGGCATCACCGTCACGATGTTGGCATTTGTACTATGGATCGGCGTATCTCCTTGGTTCTCGTTTCATCCGGAATTCGAGTTTGAGTTTTGGGTTCGTGTTTTCAAAATCCAATTGATGGTACTAGTCGGATTTCTGGTGATCGGCAATCGCCAGCAATTAAATGCCGTCATAGCTGTCTTGGCCCTTTCGGTTGGCTTCTATGGCATCAAGGGCGGAATATTCACAATTCTGACCGGTGGAGGAAACAGGGTCTGGGGCCCCGACTTCACCTTTATCGCAGACAACAACACCTTGGCCTTGGCAGTAGTCATGATCGTCCCACTGTTTCGCTATCTTCAACTGGAGATGGAGAACAAATGGATTAAGTGGGGCTGTATCGCTGCCATGCTGCTCTGTATTGCCTCCGCTCTTGGCTCGCATTCGCGGGGCGCATTCCTGGCAATTGTGGCAATGTCTATATTTCTGTGGCTGAAAAGCCCGAAAAAGCTTGGTTTGGGGATTGCCATGGCTATTGCCGTGGCCATGTTCCTGCCTTTCTTGCCAGAGGAATGGTATGCGCGAATGAGCACCATCCAGACCTACGATCAAGACGCATCTGCTGGCGGCCGAATCAATGCTTGGTGGGTGGCTTGGAATGTCGCTGTTGATCGCTTCCCGATCGGGGCCGGATTCAAAATGTATATGGCCGATGTGTTTGCAATGTACGCCCCGAATCCTCTCGATATCCACGCTGCGCACAGCATCTATTTTCAGGTTCTCGGCGAACACGGCTTTTTTGGGCTGTTTCTATTCCTGACCATCTTCGTTCTGGCATGGCGCTACGGGAGTTACATCATTCGCGAAACAAGGAACCAGCCAGAGTTAACCTGGGCCAGAAACCTCGCGGCCATGACTCAGGTTTCCCTAGTTGGCTATGCGATAGGCGGCGCCTTCCTCAGCCTCTCCTACTTCGACCTACCGTACTATCTCGTACTGGTACTCGTCGTTCTAAAGGGCATCATCCGCGATGAAACCCTTCGCCGCACAGCGGAAAGCAACGCCGCCAAACCGGACATGAATCTGCAAACGCCAACTGCTCAATACAAACTGCGCTGAACATGCGGAATTCATCCAACATTTTCTGCCCGACTATCGGGAATCTGCCTGAGCCGGCAGACTTCGCCAACCAGGAGAAAGCCAATGGACGATAAAGCCCAAAAGTGGGACACAGGTTCGCATGAGGGCTTCTACACCTACTACGAACAACAGAGCCTTTCTCCAGCCACATTCGAGCGGTTCAAAGCCACGCGCGACACGTTGCTACGCCTGAAAGCCAGGCAACACGATACATCGTCGATGGATATTCTCGATATCGGTTGCGGTGCGGGCACCCAGGGCGGTCTGTGGAGCGAAGCGGGCCATCGATACGTCGGCATTGACATCAATGAACCGCTCATAATATTGGCCAGAAATCGGGCAGCGGACCATGGGCTGAACCTTCGTTATGAAGTTGGCTCGGCCACCGAGCTACCTTTTCCGGATGCTTCCTTCGACATCTGCGTAATGCCGGAACTACTAGAACATGTGCCGCCTTGGGAAGATTGTCTGCGCGAGGCCATTCGCTGCCTGCGCCCCGGCGGGCTGATCTATATCAGCACCAACAACACCCTGTGCCCCATCCAGCAGGAATTCAACTTGCCGCTCTACAGTTGGTACCCTAAAGCGCTTAAGCACCATTTCGAACGACGCGCTGTAAGCGACTGGCCGGAACTGGTGAATTACGCAAAGTACCCGGCAGTCAACTGGTTCTCCTTCTACTATCTGCGGAAATATCTGGGGGAACGCGGCTTTGATGCCTTCGACCGGTTCGACCTGGTGGACGACAACGAAAAGTCCGGCTTGCAGAAACTGGCACTCAGCGCCATAAAGACGCTGCCCCCCCTGCGGCTGCTGGCCCATATGGCAACCTCGTATACCGTATTGGTAGCGCAAAAACAGCTGAGCGCATGATTCCTGATTTTTTCATTCGCCAGGCAATGGGCCTGCTTTCGCCGGCCGGGAAACGAGCACGACTGTCTGTCTTCATTTTTCACCGCGTCCTGCCAACCCCCGATCCTTTGTTTCCCGATGAACCGGATGCCGAACAATTCGACCGCATCGTTTCCTGGATCACCACCTGGTTTGAGGTCATACCTCTGGATGCTGCTGTCGACGCGTTGAAAACGGAAAAATTGCCCGCCCGCGCCGCAGTCATCACTTTCGACGACGGCTATGCCGACAATTGCACCGTTGCAATGCCGATTCTTCTCAAACATAAGATCTCGGCGACATTTTTCATTGCCACCGGCTATCTCGATGGCGGGCGAATGTGGAACGATACAATCGTCGAATCTATCCGAGCATTCCAGCAAAATATGCTCGATTTGAGTGCACTTGGGCTAGCCTCCTACCGCACAGGAACTATCGAGGAAAAGCGACACACCATCTCCGCCATTCTCGACAAAACCAAATACCTCGCGCCAGCCGACCGCCACCATGCCACCCAGGAAATTGCACGCCTAACCAGAAGCCAATTACCCGACAAGCTGATGATGACATCCGAACAAGTCAGGAAGATGCGCCAAGCTGGAATGCAGATTGGCGCCCATACTGTAACCCACCCAATCCTCAGCAGAATCGATTTATCGACGGCACGCGACGAAATTTCCAATAGCAAAACCTGTCTTGAGAATATCCTTGGTGAACCGGTGACCCTGTTTGCCTACCCAAACGGCAAGCCTGGGGAAGACTACCTACCAGAGCACGCTAGGCTCATTGAGGCAGCCGGTTTTCATGCTGCTGTCTCAACTGCTTGGGGAAGCGCCGGTGCGGCAACCGACCTCTTCGAAGTCCCGCGATTCACACCTTGGAACAAAACCCGCCTGAAATTCGCCTTTCGCCTAATGGGGAATCTACTTGCACTGCCGCCAGCCTGTACATCGGCAAGCCCTCCATCAAAGGATTGGCCCAGTACGCCAGACTGAACGGCCGCAATCCCTTCGCTTATTTGAATGACATCCTTTTACTCCGGCGCACTCAGCCCTACAGGAGGACTTGAGACCCGGTGCTCAATACCGCATCTGGGGTCGCAGGGTGCTTACTGTTGATTCTCGAAAACCGTATTGAACATAGGCGTCAACAACTTGTTTCCTGTTTCGCTCAAGTGATCGTCGTCCATGTACATCGATTGAAGATTCCGGCTACCAAAACAACGCTCCGCATCACAAAGATAAGCGGTTGGGTCAAGAATGGAAACACCACATTGTCTGGCAGCGGCATCCTGAGCTTTCCAAACCCACTCGTTGCGCCGCCTATACTCCTCGATGGGAATGGAAACATCCTTCCTGATCCCGAAAGCCAACCGGCGAGATAGTGTTTTAGGAACATCAAACCCCATTTCCGGAATTGGCCGAACCAGATAGACGTGCCTGGAAATGGCTATCTCACAGGCGGTATCGATAATGTGCTGCCCGAACTCCTCCAGAAATTCAGGCGAAGTTCGATCATAAATTTTTGAGAAATAGACCTCAGGCCTTTCGAAAACATTGCGGTTTTCATTCGCGCCAAAGGCCTGCGCCGCATAGCGATTCAGAATAACGACGGGCAGATCCGGAGGCACCCCAACCAACTGTTGCCTAGCCCATTCGACGAATTCTTCGCAGTGATAATCGCTTCCCAGCCTCGCGCCGATTTCTGGCTTATTTTTCAGGCCGACTACGAATGAACAACCACTGTAGGACCACTGAACTACACCCGCATTTTCCCGAACTGCAGCAAGCGCTGAGACAACGGCTGAAATATGGCTGTCGCCCAATGCAATTACCTTCCACTCAGCCCCCCCCCAAACGCAGGATGGGGAGCTATTGCCCTTGCGACTATGACAAAAGTCGCGCCGAGGATTGAAATTGCCTGCCTCTGCCGCAATACTTTCCACAAGTGGATCAAGCCGCCCTTTGATGCCATCGCCCAATCTAACCGCCGCGGCTGGCAACAGCACCACTATTAGCGAAATGGCCATAACGGTCATAGACTTGCGTAAGCCAACCTTACCAAGCCAGCGACGCGACGGATTCTCGACCCAACGACACGAGATGTCTCCAAGCGCTATGGTCAACACTATTCCTGCGACGACAGCTGGTGTGTCATGCTGCAATTCGCTGTAAGCCAACGCGACAACGACGGGCCAATGCCACAAGTAGAGTGAATATGATCGGTCACCAATCCATTGGGGGATTCGACTTCCTGTAAACAGCGAAGCCTGACGACTGGCCATGAGAATTAGCATTGAACCGAGCACAGGCAATGTGGCATGCCACCCTGGCCACTGCGTCTCGCTATCAAGTGCCCAAATAGACGTTATGATCAGAGCCAGACCGGATGCCTCCATCCACTTTCCAGACGTGACAGCAGGACGGACGGAAGATGAAAACATAAACACCAATCCGCCCCCTAGCATTTCCCATGCACGGGTCGGCAGAAGATAAAACGCTGTTGTCGGATAGCTGGCCGTCAGCACAACCGAAAGACTGAGGGAGAGCACAACGCCACAAACAATGACAAAAATCAGAGAGAGACGACCTGGCTTTACCCGCCAAACTAGCGATAGCAAAATAGGTAGCAGCAGGTAAAACTGCCACTCAACTGACAACGACCAAGTATGTAGCAGCCACTTATCCAGAGAAGATACGTCGAAATAACCAGCTTCATCCCATAGTTTGAAATTGGAAAAGAACCCTAAGGCACTAATCGCATGAGTTGCCAGTAACTTATAATCAGAGGGAGAAAGGACGAAGTAGCCAGCAGCAAGCAACAGTGCGCAAACCATCAGCAATGCCGGAACAATGCGGCGAATACGAGCGTCATAAAAAGCAAGAATCGAGAAGCTACCCTGCTCCAGCCCCTTTATGACGATGCTAGCCATCAAGTAGCCTGAAATCACAAAAAAAACGTCGACGCCGACAAATCCACCACTGAATCCCGGCACTCCGAAGTGATAGAGAATCACCGCAATTACCGCCCAGGCTCTCAGGCCGTTGATATCTGAGCGGAACCCCCCGTTTGGTGACGCAGCATGCATATTGGTTTTTTTAGGGACCATCTGAACAACCTGTTATTTTCGGAGATGCTGTCATAAGAACCGATAAAAACAGGGAGAATTCGACTTCTTACTGTTATTTTTAAAATCGCTCCACATAACGGTTGTTTATCCATCCATTATCTGTTTTATTAACTCAACACTTTTCCATAAACTTGCAATATTAAATCGGCAACGTTATTCCACTTCAAATGCTTAACTGAACATGCGCATTGATGACTATCAACGTTTAAACCAACAAATCGGCCCATAGCAAGACGAATATCATCAATGGATTCTGGATTAACTTCAAAAACGAATTCATTATCCGAGACAGAGTCCATCGAGTTGTTCCTCGTCATTACAACTGGAGTTCCACTTGCTAGAGCCTCAATCGTTACTAAAGGCGACACTTCAGCAACACTAGGAAGGCAAAATACCTCAGCACCAGCATAAGCTGATGACAACAATGGATCTACATTATCCAATGGCCCAATGTAATGCACATTCCCAATATCCAGCACCTTGTCCAAATACCCCCGATCATGGGGTGAAACGTGGCCAACAAGGACAAACTCCAACCCAAGTTCACGTGCCGCTTTGGCAGTAGCAAGGGGATTCTTGTGCGGAGTAATCGAAGACACTTGGAGCACATATGGCTTGGCAATTCCATAGTGCTCACGAAAGAGGAAATCATTGGCCCCAAAAAATATATCTGACACACCGTTTGGAACAGTAATTATCTTACTTTCACTTATACAAAAACCACGAACAATTGATTTTTTTTCGTTTTCAGAAAGCGCGAATAAGGCCTTCGCCTTCTTTAAACAATACTCCATCTGATAATATTCAGTATGGATGGCATACTTACATAACGGAAATACTATTCTTTCAAGCAACCTTGCTTTAATACCCAAAAATGAATCCCAATACGGAGGAACCAATGGACTACACACCAACGGCTTATTAATTGAATCTATATACTCAGCAATTTTGTAATTTCCATTTGCCACAGAAAACAAATGGAAAATATCAAAATCATTTGCCACATCAATATTCGGATCAAATATGGATGCATCAACTCCTTTCTGTCGCAGGGCACTAATTGTATTTTTTATCTGTATCTGTAGACCACCTGAGCGCTGAAAAAGCATTGGATAAGAAATAATGCCTACTTTCACGCCAACCTCCATAAGTCACAATCCGACAAACACCGATAAACGCCGTCAATTTGCACGGCTTTGCGTTTCCTTCTCATCAAGTGGATCGGACCATTGACCAACTTTTTTCAATTTCTCGCGTAACCCCGGCAATGCAAAGCCTTTGGCGTAAGCTTGGTGTGCGCATAAGAGTGACCTGTCATACTCTTTAAGGTCAAAGTAAATCAAGCCAAGGTTGTAGAAAAAATTTCCGCTTTCCTCGCCCATTTTGCGTGCATCTTCCAAGTGGGCCAACGCTTCTTTTGTACGCCCCCGCTTAGCCAAATAAGCGCCATAAATCATCCGCACCATAGGATCATCATTTCGAAATCGCCAAGCACGGTATAGGTAACATTCAACTGGGTAACGTGCACCTTTTGGTTTTTTCATGCCAGTCTTTTCACCCAATCGAACCATGGCAACTAGCGCCAGAGGATGATTTGGAAAAGCACGCAATGTATAGTCAAGATCGCCACCAGGATGCACCCCAGTCTGCCCAGATTTAAGACTCAATACAGGTGCAGTAAGGTGGTGAAACTCAACAACAGGTAATTCTTTTTTGTCTGAACGATAATCAAAAGGACCGTAACCATTGATCAATCTGCCACAGGTAATCTCGCTTAGCTCTACACTTTTTGCCGGCGACAGCTGACTAAATAATGCCATTAGCGCCATTACCTGAATAAACGCAGTTTTTAATTTCATAAGTTATACCCTCATCCACCTCAATAATCGTCCCTTCATACCTACCTGCTCCAGCAGGTAAGTTTCGGCTCCATCCGGGCAACCACATAACCGCCATAGGAGGAGTAGCGACACGCCATAGAACACGGCCCCGGCGCCAATGTGCACAAACAATCGCATCAAAGGCATATTCAATGAAGCAATGGGCATAGCGATCAAGCAGGCCGCCATTGTGCCGCTAGCAAGAAGCGGGCGCCACGTATGGCGACAGAAATCCATCCATTGCACCGCTTCGACATAGGCAACGACCAGCCCTGTGATGATCAGCAAACCACAACCCGAAGTCAGCAGGCGAGCATACGCTACACCCAACACATCGCCCTGCGGAAAAAACACCAACACCAATGCACCAATCAGTACCAACTGTGCCCACGCCAGCCATGCCTGTAGGCGAAGCATACCAAGTGACAGTAGCAAATATGCGCTACTGTGGCTCAAGGCCCCGAAAATGCTTATCAACGCCAGCACCTCTAGAAATGGTACGGCGATCAGCCATTTGTCACCAAGCAGGACGAGCACCGCATCGCGGGCCACCAGAGCCAGTCCGACTCCGGCCGGCAAGGCGAGCAGGCTTTGCACACCAATCGCCTTACAGAAAACGGCGCGCAGTTTTTCGGCGTCATCCGCGGCCTTTACGAACACTGGAAAAAGCACGCGGCCGAGCGGTGCCAGCAATTCGGTCGTCGGCATCGCCGCCACCTCGTCGGCTAGCGTGTAGGCACCCATCGTCGTGGCATCGGTTCGCCGGCCGACCAGAAACTTGTCGAGCTGGTTTTGCCCGTAGACGCCGAGGTTACGTATCAGCACCCATTGCGAGAAGGACCACAGCTTACGGAAACGCGAGAAGGAAATCCGCGGCCGAAAATCGTGCATCCAGAAACTCAGGCCGACCCCCGCCGAACGACCGGCCAGCGCGCCGATCACCATCGCCCAGTAGGAATGCAGCCAGAAAGCCAGGGTGATGGTGACGATGAAACCTGCCAGCCGGCGGAAGAAGAAGAAGCGGAAATCGCTTCCGAACTCCATGTTTTTCTGGAAGGACACGATGCCGATGTTCTCGAAGCCGCCGATCAGCATGGCCAGCGCCATAAATCGAATGACGTCGAGCACCCGTGCATCTCGGAAATACTCGGCGGCCAGCGGTGCCGTAAACCACAGGATGAGCGATGCACCCAGCGCCTGAATGATGCGCAGCGTCCACGCCGTATCGAAATCCTCACGGCCGGCATCGCGGTTCTGGATCAACGCCGAACCGACGCCAAGGTCGAGTAAGGTATCGATCAGCCCAACCACCACCGAAGCCATGGCGACTATGCCGAAATCTTCCGGTAGCAGCAGGCGGGCCAGGATCAGCGTGCTGACCAGGCCGATCAGGCGATCGACCCAGCGCATGGCTACGACCAGCACTGCCCCGCGGGCGGCGGAAACCGCTTTGTTGGGTCGTTTCGAGAGGCTCATGGGGCAAATCCCACGGTCGACCGGGAAAAACAGGCAATTTCCGCAAACCCAGCGCGCCACGCGCCGAGTCGGCGCTCGGCACCGAAGCTGATTAGCAGGCAAGTGAGCAGGATCGCCGACATACAAGCCAGCGAATGGGCAATCAACAGTTCGGTATTCGGGAAAGCGTAGCCGACCAGTTGGGTCATCGACTGATGGAGGTAATAGAGCGTGAAGAAAAACCCAGCCAAGCAGACCTTGTAGCAAAACGACCAATAGGGGTGATTGAGCGAGAGCGTCGCTTTGTAGCCAAATGCCTCATTGAGGAACATCAGGCTGCTAGCAACATCCAACACTGAAAAATCCCGGTAGTTACTCAGGCGCTGCGTATCGAACTCGCCGCTCAACCCGACCAGGAGACCCAGCCCGACACTGAAGACCACCGCCGGCAAAGCTACCGAATAGACCCGCGACAGCCGTGCCGCTGCATAGTCGGCCCAGGTCCGCGCACTCCTGACCGTGCTCGAATAGATGATGAAGCCGGACATCACGAAGAAGATCATCACCGCCTCGTGGCTGAACCAGGACAGCGGCAACCAGCGCATGTACAGCCCGTCCTGCTCCATGTGGCCGAGCAGCACTGCCGATGCGGCAGTGAAGCGCAGCAGGTCAAGATAGGCTGAGAGCGACTGGTCGAGCTTCATCGAAGGCTCGCCTCCCCGGCGTACGCTTGCCTGACCATCACGCGACGATGCCGTTCAGAATTGTCGCCAACTCGCCGGTCCGCGAACGGCGCGAATGCTGGCTGGCGATGGCGTAATCGACGCCGCTCGCCTGCCCGGCCTTGAGCTTGTCGACAAAGGCGCGCAGTGCCCGGGCGATCTCCTCCGCATCGGCGATGTTCGCCTGATCGGTGGCGCCGACGTCCCTGAGCATTTTTGCCGAAATCCCCGGCGCATCGACCAGCGCGAAGATCGGCCGGCCGGTGCGATAGTATTCGTAGATCTTGGCCGGTATCTGGTGATTGCAGACGCTGCCCTGGAAGAGCAGCAAGCCATCGGCCCGCAGCATTTCGCGCAGCGCCTCGCGATAGGCGACCACCGGTTCGAGGCGGACGATATCCTCGATGCCGTGGCTGGCCAGTTGCGGCCGGTAAAGGTCGTCGCTACCGGTGGCGCGCAGGACGATCTGCAGCGTATCGGCGCTGATCGCGCCTTCTTTCTTGAGACCGGCAATGGCGGCAAAGAAGGGGCGCGGATCGCGCTCCTTGGGATACAGGATGCCGCTGTGCACCAGCGTGATCTGGTTTGGCTTGCCGAGCGGCGCCTCCTCCAGGCCGCGCTGGGCGTCGAGGAAATTGTCTTCGTCGTAGCCGTTCTCGACGACGCCCCATTTCGACTCGGCAATGTGCGGGTAGCGCTCGGCATACATTTGACGGGTGAGTTTCGTGGTGAATAGGGCCCGCGTGCATTGTTCCACGGAGGCCGCTTCAAGCTTGCGCTGGACGCGCCAGGTGAGCGGATCGCGCGGATAGCCTTCTTCGGTCATCGCATCGCGGAAATCGGCCACCCAGGGCAGGCCGGAACGCTTGCTGAGGCCGAGGCCGATCATGTGCGCCGTGGCAATCGGGAAGGTGGAGAACAGCACATCCGGCTGGTACTTGCGAATCATCTGCATGCCAGTCCACATGCCGCCCAGCCACCAGGTCGCCCAGCGGTCGGGTTGCGCCATCCAGCGCAGGTATTTGCCACGAAAGGAGAGCTGAGTTGCCGTATCCAGACCCCAGGCCCGCTCGACGATCACATCGTCGGGGATTTCCTTCAATTGGTCCGGATTGATGACGTCGTAGGCCTTGGGCGATACGGACAGAACCATCGGATCCCAGCCGTATTCGCGAAGATAGGTGCAGAATTTCAGCGTCCGCTGAATGCCGCTGCTCATTTTGAACGGTGGGAAGTGAAACGCCACCATCAGTATTTTTTTGTTTTTCTGCATCCCGAAATATCCCGTCGTCTTTCCAATATCCGTTCAAGATAGTACCTGCCTGCCCGCCGAAGGGGCAGGACTATTTGTGTGCTGGCTCAATCAGCGCCCGCCTGACCAGTTCGGTCACGATGTCGATGGCTTCGGCGTTCCAGTGCCGGTCGTAGGGTCCGACATCGAGCAAGCGGCCGGTGCGGACAAGGTGGTCCTTGAAGGCCTCACCGGGATCGATCACCGTTGTCCGCCCATCGCCGGCATACCGTATCCGCGCCGCCACTTCGTTGCGCTCCCCTGCCCCGGCTTCCAGCAGATGGCCGCGATCAGGGTCGACGACGAACAAAAAGCGGCCGTCCTGAATTTTCGAAATTTGGCTAAAAAAGGCGGCGACCGTAGCATTCTGCCGCTCATCCGGAATTTCGGCCTTCGGCGACGCATTGGCGACCGCAGGCGTAGTCCAGGCCGACGGCTTGAGTTTCGACACGTCGATTTTCAGTTGTGAAACCAGATATTGGGCCAGCGCCGAGTGGCGCAGGATACGTTTCAGCGCGCCCGGTTGCGGCTGTGTCTCGCTGCGAACCTGCCCCGTTGCGCCATCGACGCATACGCCGTGTATATGGCCAGACCCGCATTGCGCCTGCTTGATGTCGCCACGTTCGAGAATAAAGACGAAGGTCCGGATGCCAAATTTTTCGGCGGCGAATTTCGCCCGTTCGGCATAGTCGAGCAGATTCGACCCCGGCCCGCCAAAGGCGTAGACGGGACGGCCTGACAGTTTATTTTCGAGCATGGCGGCAAGGCGCTGTCCTACGGGCAGCATGCTGGCTTCGACGTAGCTGTCGCCAATCAGGCCGATTGCGTTCCGGTCCGGCAGGAAATCCCGCCCGGCCAGGAAGCCGATATTGTTGGCGCAGTTGCGCTGGGCATTTTTCAGGTCCCACCCGGTCGATGAAATGAAGCAGTGCCCAGCCGGGTAGGAAAGAATCAAGGGGTGCTGGTAGTAGCCACTCCGCGTCGCCGTCGCGACGGGCAGTATCTGGAACGCGATTTCCAGCGCGAGGAGCACAGCAAAAACGCCGGCGAGGAAGGGAAATAGCCGCGTTTTCATCAGAAGTTGAAGTAGATGAAGGCGCTGACGCTGTCGCGCGTTGCGTTGATGGCCACGAGGAAGGCGCAAAGGCTCAGTGCCCCACCAAGCAGGGCAAACGGCCAAGTGCAATGGCGACGGACCAGCATGGCGGTGCGCTCGCCGATGGTATTGCTGTTGGGGAGGGCGACGGAGACTGCCAACAGCGCCACGATGTAGCAAACGCCACGGCCGACGTCGAGACCCTGATTCCAGAGGGCGGTCTGGGCGCCTGCCACAGGGCTGAGCATTGCGGAAACGATAGTCTGCGCCGAAGCAAAGTCGTTGGCGCGGAAGAATACCCACGCGAAGACCGTCGCCAGGAAGGTCAGGCCCCAGGCAAATATCTTGAATGTGGTACTGCCCCGCAAGGCGCTGCAACGCTCTCCACACAAGGCCTGAAAACCGTGATTGGCGACGAGATAGAGGCCATGCAGGGCACCCCAGAATACGAACGTCCAGTTGGCGCCGTGCCACAGGCCACCGAGCACCATGGTCAGCAGCAGGTTGATGTAACGCTGCAGGGCTCCGTTGCGGTTGCCACCGAGGGGAATATAAAGATAGTCGCGCAGGAAGGCAGACAGCGTCATGTGCCAGCGGCGCCAGAAATCAGTGATATTCAGCGCCTTGTAGGGCGAGTTGAAGTTGTAGGGCAGACGGACATTGAACATCCATGACAGCCCGACAGCCATGTCGGAATAGCCGGAGAAATCGAAATACAACTGGAAGGTATAGGCCAGCGCCCCGATCCATGCTTCGAGCAAGTCGGGCTGATAGCCGGTGTCGGCGGCGTTGAATACGGCATCGGCATAGGGGCTGATGCCATCGGCCAAGACGATTTTCTTGAACAGGCCAATGGCGAAAATACAGAAGCCGGTGGCCAGGTTGTCGAAGTTCAGACGGTAGGTGTTGGCCTCCCTGAACTGCGGCATCATCTGCGCATGATGAAGGACTGGGCCGGCAATCAGATGGGGAAAATAGGTGACGAACAGGCCGTAATGAACGAAGCGGTACTCTTTCGTGCCCTTCTGGTAGGCGTCGGCGAGAAAGGCTATTTGGGTGAAGGTGAAGAAGGAAATACCGATGGGCAGAACGATTTCACCGAGACTCCAGGCGGTTCCGAGCGCCACGTTGAGATTGGCAACGAAGAAGCCGGCGTACTTGAAATAGGCCAGCAACACCAGGTCGACCGTGACACCGGCAATCAGCCAGGCCTTGGCCGTGCTCCGCAACACGGGATCGCTTCCGGTCGGGTCATGCGAGGAGATTTTCCGGCCTATCCAATAGTTCCAGAGGATGGATGCGAGCAGGAGTATGGTGAATTCCGGCATCCAGTAGCCATAGAAGGCCAGGGAAGCGATGAACAGCCAGCCAGCTCCCCAGAGCGGCGAATGGCGGGCGGCCAGGTAGTAGCCGAGCAGTACGACCGGCAGGTAAACCAGGAAAAAAGCAGTGCTGGTAAAGAGCATGAAGCGCCGAAGGGTCGGGTCAGCCCGCGCTCAGGCGCATGTCGGGCGCATGCCCTTGCAACCACTGCTCCAGCATCATGGAGATCCAGATCAT
>PHEX01000036.1 GCA_002843005.1 Candidatus Anoxymicrobium japonicum
TGAACAAGGCGCCGCAGCCGCCAGCCGTGCCTCTGGCGGTCTGGATCAACAAGCCGGAGAAGGTGCGTGGAGAGGAGGTGATTGCTCCCTAAACTTTTCGAGAAGGTGTCTCAAAATCGTTGACACGTACCGCCGCGCGCCATGTGGGACTGACCCCAAAGTTAAGTGCGACTGCTACAGGCCGAGCTTTCCGGGATTCATTATTCCAGCGGGATCGAGCGCTTTTTTTAGCCCGCGCAGGGCTTCCATCCCCTGCGGCCCGTACTCTTGCGCGAACCACGTGGCGTGTTCGTAACCGACACCGTGATGGTGTGTGATGGTGCCGCCGTTCGCGAAGATAGCTTCACCCGCCAGCTTTTTGATGTGCTCCCACTGCTCGATCTCACGGCCCTTTGCGATTTTCCCGAGAAATATGAAGTACAGACTCGAGCCGGTCGGGTACGAGTGCGACAGGTGGCATGTCACAATATCCTTCGAATCGTAATCCGCTAAAGCCTGCCGGATTGCGTCCTTTGTAGCGCGGTACAACGGCATTATGTTTTCCCACGTGGTCGAGGTTTCAAGCGTGTCGGTCATGACGCCCCACCCAAACATTATGTCGCGCAGGTAAGGATGGTCATAACGCCCGTGGTGCCACTCCTTCCCCACGCTCTTGCCCAGTGGAATAGCGCCATTCTTGCGAGAAATAGATTGTATTTTCTTCATGCGCCTCGCGACATCGGCCTTCCCACCCTCGCAGCCCAGTATTCCCAGCGCGCCCGTCTCAAACGAGTAGCCCATGACGCCAATAGCCTTGAGCGCGGCCTGAATCGCCGTTTCCTTTGCGACATTGCTCGAGGGCTTGCGAACGTGCGTCGCGAAGGCGCTTTCCTCGGCGTCACTGATGCGTATGGTTTCGGGAATGACTCCACTATGAATCATCTCGCGAACAGCACGCACTCCCCCCTCGAACTCCTTGAAGAGAACTCCCCTGTAATCATATTTTCGCGGGAGCGCTCGCACTTTCATTGTCGCCTGGGTAATGATTCCGAGGGCGCCCTCTGAGCCGGCAATCATGCGGACAAGGTCTGGGCCTGTCGCGGAAGCGGGCACGTCACGGGTGTCGATCGCGCCACGGGGCGTGAGCAGGCGCACCGACTCCACCATCTCTTCGATCTTCCCGTAGCCCGTGGACTGACGTCCGGCGCCGCGGCTCGCGATCCACCCGCCGAGTCCGCTCAACAGAAACGACTCCGGGGCATGGCCAAGATAGAGGCCATGCTTTTTGAGCTCCTCCTCGAGCTCCGGACCCCAGATACCCGCCTCAAAACGGGCGGTGCGGCTCTCGGGGCTCACACGGATAACCCCGTCCATGCGGCGCATGTCGACGCTAATCGACGCCGAGAAACCGTTGTCAAGAGACTCAACGCCGCCGACCACGCTGGAACCGCCGCAAAACGGAGTCACGGCGATGCCCTCGTCCTCCGCCAGCTTGAGCAGCGCGGATATCTCATCTTCCGTGCCCGGATAGACCACCGCGTCAGGCGGGTTGGGGATGTCTCCAAGCCGCGCGCGCACTATGTCGCGATAGCTCTTCCCCAGCGCATGGTAAACGCGGCCGCGCCTGGACGTGTCCACGTTCTTCTCGCCCACGATCTCTTCCAGCAAGGCGACCTTCTCGCGCTTGAGCCGCGGGTCTCGGAGATGGAGGTCTTCCAGTTTCGGGTCGGGAACACGTACCCTTTCGACTTTGATATCTAGCTTGTCCTCGAGAAACGGGATGTAGGTAGGCCTCTCCTCTACCGGATAGGTCTTGTTGATGTCGCCCCATCCCCACCAGCGTGTTTCAACGTCTTTCGCTTCTGTCACCTCAAAATTCCCTTCGCTTTATTTTGTCTATCAGGCGCCCATGCGCGTGAGCGCGCTGGGAACAGTCTATCGCAGGCGAATGAGGGGAGGAGCAAGATCAGGCGCTTAAACCCGGATATCGCGGCTTTGCCCGACAATTGAGAGTTGACGCGACACCGAACCACACACGGCATCGGCCGCTGTAACCGTTCGAGAATTGTCCGCCGATTACAACTTCATGCCGTAGTCAGCGTGCTTCTGCTCGAAACCCAGCTTCGCGTAGAAACCCCTGGCCTTTTCGTTTTCAACCTCGACGCTGACAACGAGCTCCTCGCACCCCATGGCGCGGGCGATGCGTTTGGCTTCCTCGACCATCAGCGATCCAACGCCTTTGCCCTGGGCATTCCTGGTCACCACGAGCTCGGTTATCGCGGCATAGTTGCCTCCATGGTAAAGCGAGGGCAACATCAACAGGACGAGCAGGCCTGTTCTATCGCTTCCCTCCGAGGCCAGAAGAAACGTCCACTCCGGGGAAGCTATCATTTTTCTGAGCGTGCTGTACCATGAAACAGGATTGACATCTCCGGTAACCCCGACCGCCTGCCCCAGTTCACGAATAAGAACAGCCACGTCCTCCTCGTCGGCCAGTGACGCTTTACGAATCTCTACCATCGACCCTCCCCTTCTAGGCGCTTCGCAACCGCTCAAAAGAATATCACATATGAATGCGAAAACGCATAATGGGGTCAAACCAAAATATGCGTTTGCAACAGATAAATGATAGGAGTGCGCATAAAAACGCATATTTTGGTTTGACCCCATTATGCGTTTTCGATTGCCATCAGTGTGTAAAAAGGTAATAATTATTGGCTATGTCACTATCGAAGACTCTAAAAAACAGATTCATCGTGGTTATGCTGGTCGCGGCGTGCGCGCTTGCACTTGCCGGGTGCGGCGCCGGCGAGGTCGCCGGGGAGAGCGACTCCCGCGCCAACCTCGAGAAGATTCTCAAAAAAGGCATCAAGCCGAACGAGATGGGCATGGTCATGGTTCTCGAGTACCACCGCATCAAGGACGCGGAAAGCAGTTACACCCGAAGTGTCGAGAACTTCAAGAAAGACCTCGAGAACCTTTATCAAAAAGGGTATCGCCTCGTAAAGTTCCGCGATCTCATGAACGGGAAAATCGACGTGCCCGCGGGCACAACACCTGTCGTGTTCAGCTTCGACGACTCGACCGAAAGCCAGTTCAGATACCTTCCCGATGGCGACAAAATCTCAATAGACCCGGAGTGCGCGCTTGGCATGATGAAAGCTTTCTACAAGAAACACAAAGAGTTCGGTTATACCGGGCTTTTCAATGTTCTGCCCGAGATGTTCGACCAGCCCAGGTACAAAAAACAAAAGCTCGACTACCTGATGCGCAACGGCTTCGAGATCGGCAACCACACAAAGAGCCATCCCTCCCTTGGGAACCTGACCGACGAAGCGGTCCAGCAGGAAATAGCGAGCCTCCAGAAGGAGGTAAAAGGCGTCGACCCCAAGATCAATCTCGACATCCTCTGCCTGCCGTTCGGCTCGATCCCGAAAAACCAGGCGCTCATGTACGATGGATCTTCAGGCGGGATCAAGTATCACAACAAGTGGTCGCTCCTGGTGGGCTCAAATCCTTTCTATCCGATGTACCACTACAAAAATCCGGGGCAGTTGATTCCGCGAATTCAAGTCATGGATTACGAACCACGAACGGGCGCCGGAGTGGATGGCGCCGGTTACTGGATACGGTACTTCGACCGCCATCCGGAGCTGAAATTCATCAGTGACGGGAACGTCAAAACTATCTGCGCGCCGGCGTACATGGAGACGCGCGTTCTCCCGGGCAAGCTCTCGAAAGAAATCTCTTTCCTCGGATACTAGACTGGAGCAACCAATGGCAAGAAAACGGACATTCTCCAATAGACGCGGCGGGCATGTTTTTGGCGGCCGGAAGCCCCGGCTCATCGGAGACAATCTCGATCTTGTGAGGCGCGAGGCTCAGGGCGGGCAGGCGTCACATTCCAGCGAGGATCTTTCGCGAGACGCGAAAGATTCAGAGCGCAGGCCCGTAGAGATGCCGGCGCTGGCTCGAAGCGTCCGCGTGGCGGCGCCAGGATACAGGAAGCGAAAAGGGTTTACGGGTGCTCAAGCAGCTCTCGGCGCGATTTTTATACTTGTCGCGGTCATTGTGTTCTGGTTTTTCGCGTTTGTGTATCCGTCGCCTATCGGCGGACTTTCTCCGGCGAACGGCAGCTATGTCAAAACTCCCACCGTCGACGTCAAGGCTTCGATAAGCCGCTCTTTCAAACCTCAGGATATCACCATGAAAATAGACGGCAAAGACGTCGGCGTGAACGTGTTGCCGGATAAAAAAACCGTTTCGGCCACCGTTCCCCTTCCGGACGGGCCACACCGCGCGATGTTGCGGCTCGATGGCCACGCTTTCATGGGAAAGCGGATCGCGCAATGGTCTTTCAATATCGATAGCACCCCGCCGGAGCTCAGCTTGACAAAGAAAAAGATTACACGCACAAAGAAACCTGGCGAAGCGCGAATCGATTTCAAGTGCAACGTCGAAAAGGGCGCGTCGGTCACTGTGAATGACAGACCGATTGCCATCGACAAAAAAGGCGACTTCAGTTGCGTCACGGTCACAAACACGGTTCACAGCCTCAAGATTCTCGCGAAAGACAGGGCGGGCAACGAGAAGAGCGACTTCATCATCACGCAGAAGGCGCCCACGGCCAAAGGCATCCACGTGTCCACCTTCATCGCGGCAAGTGATACCGACTTTGACAGGGTGATCGCCCTGGTGGATCGCACGGAGTTGAACGCGCTTCAAATCGACCTCAAGGACGAAGCGGGACAGATCGGCTTCAATATCAACAACACGCTCGCGCAGCAGGCAAAGGCTGCCAGCAACTACATAAAGCTCGACGAGTGCGTGGATCGGATGCGCTTCAAGAACATCTACTCGATAGCCCGCATCGTGTGCTTCAAGGATCCAAAAGTCGGCCGCGCGCGGCCGGATCTCGCTGTGCAGGGCAAGGCCGGCGGGCCGTGGGGCAAGGGCGACTGGCTCGATCCGTACTCTAAAGAGGTCTGGGATTACGACCTGGCGGTAGCCGAGGCCGCGGCCAGAGCGGGCTTCAACGAGATACAGTTCGATTACGTGAGGTTCCCCTCCGACGGCAACACCAGCGCTTGCGCGTACCCGCGCCAGGACGCGCGCAAGCCAAGCGAAGTCATCAACGACTTCCTGACGTACGCCAGAGAGAAGCTAGCCCCCTTCAACGTGTTCATATCAACAGATTTGTTCGGCCTGACCGCGAGCAAGCAGGGAGACATGAACATCGGACAGAACATCGTGGACATCGCGAAGCGCGTGGACTTCATATCACCGATGGTGTACCCGTCGCATTACAATCCCGGCGAGTACGGCATCAAAACGCCGGAGGCGAACCCTGGCGACACAGTCACAAAATCCATTGAAGAGTTCAAGAAAAAGATGGCCGGGACGCAGTCCAGGCTGCGACCGTGGCTGCAGGATTTCAGCCTGAAAATACCGTACACGCCTGACATGGTGCGAAGGCAGATCGACGCGTGCGAGAAGCTGGGCATGCGAGAGTGGCTCCTCTGGGATCCCAACTGCACTTACAGCGAATCGGCGCTCAAGAAGTAAGGAGATATCGAAATGCGCGACAGAAAAGCTTTCGCGGCGCCGGCCGGTTCCCGGAAAATGAGAGTTCGCTGGAAAAGTTTGCTTTTTATCATCGCCATCAGCGCGCTTATCGGCTGCTACTGCGGCTTGCAGATTCCCGAGGAACGGCGCAACCGCATCAACAGACTGCTTTTTGAAGGCCGGGAGATGTGGTTCCGGATATTCGTGTAAGCGCACGGCAAAGTACAACAGGAAGGTAACAGGCAAAATGGCGCAGTACGACTACGATGTTGTCATCATCGGTTCCGGGATTGGAGGCCTGACCTGCGGCGCCCTTCTTTCAAAGGAAGGATTGAAGGTTCTGGTGCTCGAGCAGAGCCACCGCATCGGGGGTTGCTGCTCCAATTATGACCACGAAGGTTTCAAGCCGGATGTCGGCGCGATTTTCGTAATCAGCCACGAGATGTACTACAAGCTCTTCGAACTTCTCGACCTGCGGTTGGAGGATTACCTCGACTATCACCTGATCGACCCGGTTTACGACACCATTCTCGACGACGGCACTCGCCTGCTGCTGCCGTGTGACGTGGACGAGATGGCCGAGGTGATCGCTGGAATAGCTCCCGGGGACGTCGACGGCTACTACCGTTACTGCGCGGACATGAAGAAGGTGTTCGATCTCTACCTGTCACTGATGTCGATGCCTATGCCCCGGCTTCGCGACGTCACCAAAATTTCTACAATAGTCAAAATGATATCGCGCAAGGAGCAGTTATCCGCGCAGTTATCCGCGCTTCCTGTGAACTTGCGGCTCGCCAGCCGCACACTCGATCGTGTCGTTAACAAATACTTCAAGGATGACCGTGTCCGTCTTATGTTCAGTTGGGAGAACCTCTACGCAGCGATGCCCGCGCACCGCTGTACAGGCATGCTCTCCAACGTCACCTACATGGGCAGGATGGGCTACTACTACCCGAAGGGTGGAATGATCGCCATCCCAAATGCGCTGCGCAAGATAATGGAGGGCTTCGAGGGTGAGATAAAGCTCAGCTCCACTGTGGAAAAGATCCTCATCACAAACGGGCGCGCCAGAGGGGTCCGCCTCGAGGGAGGTGACGAGATCAGCGCGAAAGCGGTCATCTCGAACGCGCACTCGAGGTCCACATACCTGGATCTCGTCGGTCGGGAACACCTGCCATACGTGGCAAAGCGCGCGGTTCTGAATCAGTCGTGCTCGATCCCGGCGCCAACTTTATATCTCGGCCTAAAGGAGAAAATGGACTCGGTAAGGGCGCAACTAACGGTACTGCTCCCCAACAAGCAAAAGTTCGACAACTTCTGGCACGAATACTACGAAAAGGGTTTGCTGTACCGGCCGGACGACAGCGCCTTTCTCGTAAGCTGCGCCTCGTACAACGAACCCGACCTCGCCCCCGAAGGGAAGCAGGTGCTTTCGGCGATCTACCTCGCGCCTTACAAGCTCAAATACCACAACTGGGACGACATCGCCGACGAATGGGCATGGGAGTGCGTTGATTCGCTCGAGAAGCGCGCTTTCCCGGGCCTGCGCTCGAACGTAGAGTGGATGGACTCGGTCACTCCGATCGAGCTGGAGCGGAGGCTTCGTCTTCCAGAGGGCGCGTTCTTCGGCCTCGAGATGAGCGGCTCTAATGTGGGATTGTTCAGGCCGAATTACAGGTCCATGGTTATCGACAGGCTCTACCTCACGGGACAGTGCACGAACCCGGGTGGCGGCGTGCCGCTCGTAATGTTCTCCGGAATCGCCACCTCCAGCTTTCTAATGAACGACTGGCCGAAACTCTAGCTGTTTGACTTATTTCGCTCGAGCGATATACAATTTTTCCAACAACTGAATAACACGCCGCATTGGTGGCATTCAGCCTTAATCAGGGAATCCGGTGAAAATCCGGGACGGACGCGCCACTGTGTTGGGGAGCGACCCGCATTGACCACCGGCGAGAGCCGGGAAGGGCGGGAAGCGTTGAACCAAGTCAGGAGACCTGCCTGTGCGGATACCCATGACGTCCTCGCGTACGGGAAAGTCAGGGCCTGGAAGTGAATTTTCGGCCGCCCTTTAAAAGACGAGGGGCGGTTTTTTCACGTCCGGCCTCATGCGACATCGCGAAAGGAGGAGGTGCCGGGCAGGTATATTGAAAGTCCGCGTATCGAAGGCCTCAACGATCTCAATGAGTACTATGAAGGAGTGAACTGAGATGAAAAAAGTGATTTTGATTGTTCTGGCAGTGGCGCTGGCCCTGGTGTTGCCGGTCGCGGCGATGGCACAGAACGCCAACGAGTGGCGCCAGTACCAAAAAGACGAGAGACACGCCGGCGCTATAAACATCAACCTGCCCGCCACAAACAAAGTTAGCGGTCGGACCGAAAACATCGGGGCTTATGAAAGCAGCCAGCCTGTGGTCGCAGGCAACAGGGCTTTTGTCCATGCGGGAGTCGCCGGCACGTCCGGCGCGATCTACTGCTACGACTTGAGCACCGGAAAGAAAATCTGGAATACGAGCGTGGAACCGGTATCCGCCTGGGGAAGCTGGTCGTCGCCCGCGATCTCCGAAGGAGTCGTGTATATCGGGTCGGGCTCGAAGGTTCAGGCACTGGACGCCGCGAGCGGCAAGTTGCTGTGGACAAAAGACCTCACCACGATCAAGGCGAACGCGGACGTGGTCAACAGCTCCCCTGCAATCGACGGAAACCGGCTCATCATCGGGGATTACAACAACGGCTGCTACTACTGCCTCGACATCAGCCAGAAAGGCAAACTGCTCTGGAACTTTTCACTCGAGGCAAGCACCATCGGGATGTCCACGGCGTGCATAGTTGAAGGCCGGGTCTTTGTCGGTCAGAGTGCCGCACTTGGCGCGCCTGTCAACCCGAACGGCAAGGTGTGGTGCGTCGATGAAAGCACCGGCAAAGCCGTCACATCCTGGGGCACAAGCGGTTACTACATGACAGTCGGCAAATTGGATGTCTGTGGCACCGTGACCGCGTACGGCGATTTCATTTACTTCACCGATTTCAGTTTCGGCGCCGCCTCCGCGCCCAACTGCTACCTCTACTGTCTCAACAAAGGCACCGGGAAAGAAGCATGGAAAGCCGGCGTGTACGGCACGGACGGATCGCCGGCGGTGACCGACGGCCTCGTGGTGACAGCCGGACAACAACAGCCGGGGGCATGGCCCACGCCAGGCACCAACTGGGCGACGGCTTTCAGCGCGGACACCGCGACTGGCAAAAACCCGAAGCAACTGTGGACGAAGTCGGGCATGGGCGGCTACACGATGTCCGCCTGTATCGCTAACGGCAAAGTGGCGGTGGGGAACATTAGCACGGGGTGGCCCTCCGTGGGCGCGGGTGTGCAAATCCTCAACCCCGCCGACGGCAGTACGATCTGGCAAAGTACGGAAGGCGGGGGCCCGGCCGTACCGACCCCGTACGGTCTCTTGAGCATCGGCAACGGAAAGATGATCACTTTCGGCGGCGGCGCCGTCCCCAATGGTGATTACTACTTCGCGGAAGGAACCACGCGCGACGGCTACCAGGAGTGGATATGCCTGGAAAATCCAACTGCCGGTAAGGTAAACACTACTATCGATTACATGATGAACGACGGCGGCGCGCGCTCACAGAAAGTTGAGCTCGCCGGAGGATCGCGGACGACCGTTGACGTAAACCTCTTTCTGGGAGCGAACCTGGACGTGTCCGCGCGTGTGACGGGCGACGGCTACTTTGTCGCCGAGCGCTCGATGTACTTCAATGCGGACGGGCAGAACGGCGGCGAGCAGGTGATGGGAGTGACCGAGCCCGCGCAAAGGTTCCTGTACGCGGAAGGAACCACCAGGAACGGATTTAAGACGTGGCTCGCCCTCCAGAACCCCGGGGACGTGGACGCCAACGTACTGGTCACCTATCTGTACGCCGACGGCTCGGCGCCCGGTCAACAGAACATCAAACTTGGCGCGAATAGCCGCCAGACGATCGATGTCAACCTCGAGGTGGGAGCGGACAAGGACGTGAGCATCGCCATTACCGCCAACCATCCGCTCGTTAGCGAGCGCGTCACGTACTTCACGCACCCGGATGAGATACTCGGCTCTGCGCCCAACGGCGTACACAACTGCACAGGCGTCGCCGTGGCGGGTACAAACTGGTACTTCGCCGAGGGCACAACCCGCGGCAACTTCAAGGAGTACCTGTGTTTGATGAACCCTGGAAGCCGGGACACCACGGCTACTATCCAGTACATGAAAGCCTCGGGAAGCGCGCAAACGGTCACCAAAGAACTAAAGGCTAACTCGAGAACCACCGTCAACGTCACGGAGGATGTCGGTTCCGGCCAGGATGTCTCCGCGCGCGTGACTTCGCCTGAGGCGATCGTGGCCGAGCGCCCCATGTACTTCCAGTACCAGCCCGCGGGAGACGGCACTGCGACTATGTGGAAAGGTGGGCACGACTCGGCGGGCGCCGCGTGGGCCGCCTACAGGTGGGAGTTCGCCGAAGGGTGTACACGGGAAGGGTTCAGAACTTTCCTGTGCATAGCGAACCCCAACAACGCGAACGTTGAAGTGAACATCAGCTACTACACCTTCGAGGACACCGGGGCGCTCGAGACAAAAACAGCGAAAGTGGATGTCGCCGCCAATTCCCGGCAGACGATCCTCGTGAACGACGCTGTCGGGCAGGGCAAGGACGTATCGATGAACGTGTCCTGTAGCCGCCCCATCGTGGTGGAGAGGCCGATGTATTTCAGCTTCAACGGCTACACCGACGGAGGCGTATCGCCTGGGTTGCCCGGCGCGCTGTAAAAAAAGAAAAGAAGGGGTCATGATGAAGAAAACGCTCGTATACGCTACGGTTTTAATAGTAATAGCAGGCGTGTTGTTTATCGGGTTGCGTGGCTGTACGTTTATGCCATGGAACGCGAAAACGCCCGACGGCTCCATGGTGTCGGTTTCGATAACTGAAGAGTTCGGGCGCCGCCTGGTCAAAAGCGGGAAAGTGCGGGTGAAAGAAGGGGATTCGGCTCTGGACGCGCTCAAAGAAGTCGCCCGTGTCCAGACCGACTACGGGGGCGGATTTGTGTCGGCAATCAACGGGATAAAGTCCGCGGCGAACGGCAAGCGTAAAGACTGGTTCTACTACGTGAACGGAACTTTGTCCGGAATCGGTTCGAACCAGTGGGAAGCTCGCGCCGGGGACACGATCTGGTGGGATCTCCACGAGTGGAGCGGCCGCAACTTCATCCCTGCGGTTGTGGGAGCGTGGCCGCAGCCGTTCACCATCGGTTACTCGCGCAAACCGCAACGCTCGAGAGTGATGTACGGCGATGGCATGGAGAGCCTCGCCCGCGACGTCGGAGGCTATTTGGAGAAAAACGGCGCGGATGTCGTATATTCCACGCGGGTTTCACGGCGTGAACATGATGGGAGCGGCCCTGCGATCGTCTTCCTTTCGTTCGGGCAGGCGCGCCGGATTCCGTGGGTCGTGGATGCCCTCGCGCAACCTGGCAAGAACGGCTCATTTGTGACTATCGATGACGAAAAGCTCGTTGCGCTCGACTCCGACGGACAGGCGGCGCCCGCGGGCAACAGTGCGCAAGCGGCTGTCGTCAGCACGGGATCCGGCATGGGGGACGCATCCCCGGTGTGGTTCGTTATCTGCGACGGTGGCGCGGGTGCGGCGCGGGTGCGGCGCTTGCTTGTCTCTGAGACCGAACGCCTGGCGCTCAAGGTTGGGGTCGCGGTCGAGGCAAATGGCAGTGTGTACGCCTTGCCGAGATAAGTGAAAATAGCCCCCTCGCCCGGGGTCACCGCGCGCGAAGAGCGTGGGGTGGGGAAGAGGGTTGGGGCAAAACCCCCCTAGCCCCCCTTGTCAGGGGGGTACCTCGCCCCCCACCTTAATCCTCCCCGTCTGCGGGGGAGGAAAATAGGACAGGACACTAAAATGATACCGGTATATCGCAAGAACGGCAGCTTCCTTCAGGGGCTGCATCCGGCAACCCAACTGGCGCTGGCGGGCTCGCTCATAGTTGCGGCCCTCACCGTTGATAACCCGCTCTTCCAGTTCGCGATCATCCTGGCCACGGCCATCCTCGCCGCTTCGGCGGGAGTCTTGCGGGAGTGGCTCTCCTGGTGGAAGTTGTGCGCGGCGATCTCCCTGGCGGCGCTTATCATCAACCCCCTGGTTTCTCGACACGGCGCGACGGTTGTCTGGCGGGGCCCGAGTGTCCCTGTGTTCGGCCACCTTTTCGTGACCGCCGAGGCGATTCTATACGGGGCCGGCATGGGGCTGAGGCTTGCCTCGATGATATGGGTATTCGCTCTCGTCACGCTTACGGTAGATCCGGACAACGTCCTCGGCCTTCTCAAGGGCCGCGGTGCGAAATCCGCTCTTGTCAGCGCCCTGACCATGCGGATGGCGCCCACGATGATGAGCGATGCGGGCGATTTGCTCGACGCTATGAGGTCGCGCGGGATCGTACTGGACAGCGGTAGCAAATGGATGATGTTCAAGAGCAGGCTCCCGCTGGTAAAGAGGCTGTTTGCCACGTCGCTGGACAGAGGGATCAGCCTTGCCGAGGCGATGGAGTCAAGGGCGTACGGCTCGGGGAAGCGAACGCGTTATCACCGGCGCGGTTTCAGGGGCGGGGACGCGGCAACAGTGGCCGCGTCGCTCGCGATTCTGGGCGCCGGCGTCGCCGGGATCGCCACGGGCGCCGTATCTTTCAAGTACTTCCCCACCCTCTACATGAAATACACGGCGGGCACGCTGTTTGTCGTGGCGGCGCCGGTCGTTATCGCCTTTTCTCTTTTGTTTCTCTCAACAGTATGGAAGCGATCTAATTGGTTGAAATTGAGAATCTGAGCTACTGGTATCCAAGGCGCGACGTTCCCGCGCTATCTGATGTTTCTCTGCGGGTGTCGCCCGGTGAGTTCATCTTGCTGGTGGGCGCGTCCGGGTCGGGAAAATCAACGCTGTGCCGCGCTGTGAACGGCCTGGTTCCCCACTTCTACGGCGGCAGGATAGCGGGCAAGGTTAAGGTCGCGGGAACCGACACCGCCACTACTGACGTGCGCGATCTCGCGAGAGTCGTGGGCATGGTGTTCCAGGATCCCGAGAGCCAGTTGATATCGGAAAACCCCGTCGCGGAAGTCGCGTTCGGCCTCGAGAACATCGGTCTCGAGCCACAACAGATACGCAAGCGTGTCGAGGAAGTGCTCGCGAGCCTGCGGCTCAGTCCCTTGCGCGACAGGAGGGTGAGCGAGCTCTCCGGCGGAGAGAAACAGAAAGTGGCGCTGGCCTCCGTGCTGGCAATGCATCCCCGGATCATCGTCTTGGACGAACCGACCAGCCAGTTGGACCCGATAAGCGCCGAGGAGTTCCTGTCCACGCTGAAGTCCCTCAACGACGAGCTTGGCTTGATCGTGATACTGGCCGAACATCGCGTCGAGCGCTGCTTCCACTTCGCCGACCGGGTAGTGGCACTTGACGGGGGCACTGTCGTGTTCGCCGGCGAGTCCGCCGAGATGGCTTCCTGGTCGAAAGGAAAACAGTGGACGCTTCTGCCTCCGATCACCAGGCTATTTCTCGATGGCGAAGAGAACAAAGCGCCCCTCACGGTGAAGGAGGGCAGAATGAGGATCGCGAAGCTGGCCGCGGGCAAAGAAAAAGTCCCCTCGCCGATCCGGAGCGTTGATCCAGAAGCAGGCGGCACGCGCCCTCAAAGAAAGGAAAAGAGCGCGGGTGCCCCTCCGCCACAGATAGAGACAAAAAACCTCTGGCACGTTTACGGCGACGGAACCGAAGCTCTTCGTGGCGTCAACCTCGCGATTGATCCTGGCGAGTTTGTGGCTGTCATCGGGGAGAACGGATCCGGGAAAACCACGCTCGTCAGGCACTTCAACGGGTTGCTCCGCCCCGGCAGGGGGAAGGTGCTCATCGAGGGGCAAAACATCGCGGGCGTGGAAGTGGCGCTGCTCGCCCGGACGTGCGGCATGCTCGCTCAGAACCCGAACAGCCAGTTGATCGCCAACGACACAACCTCTGAGCTGGAACTCTCGCTCGAGGCCATGCGCGCGCCGCGCGAATCGTGGAGCAAGATGATAGACGAGGCGCTGGAGTTCGCCGAAATCGAGCCGTTGCGCCACAGCAACCCCGCTGACCTTTCCTGCGGAGAGAGGGAACGGGTGGCGCTCGCCTCCGTGCTCGTCTGCAAGCCGAAAATCCTCGTGCTCGACGAGCCCACGCGGGGTGTGGACATGAGGACCAAGGAGCGGCTGTCGGGGTACCTCCGGCGGTACAACTCCGAAGGAAATACGGTCATACTCGTAACGCACGACATGGAGTTCGCGGCCGAATGCTGCGCGCGCGTGCTCCTCATGGGCGCGGGCCGGATACTCGCTGACGGCGACAAGCACAGTGTCCTCTCCGGATCCCTGTTCTTCACGACCCAGTACAGCAAATGCTTCAGGGATGCAGCCTTTGAAGTAGTAACACGCGAGGAAGCGTCTCGCGCTCTGGAGGCGATCTCTTGAGAAAATCGAACTTCGCGCTTCTTGCGCTGCTGGCCGTGATCGGAGCATGGATCGCTGGAGAACTCTCAAACGTCCACGCGCTCGCGAACCTGACGCTCATGGCCTCCCTCACGGTGACGCTCATTCTGCTCTACTACTATCTTCGCTTCGAGGAAAAAAAGAGCGACGCGAAGAACATCGCGATCATCGGCACACTGGCGGCGCTCTCGGTCACCGGCAGGTGCCTGTTCGCGGCCGTGCCGAACGTGAAGCCCTCGACCTTCATCATCATAATCACGGGATACGTATTTGGCCCGCTACCCGGATTCATGGTTGGGGCGACGACCGCGCTCGTCTCCAATTTCTTCTTCGGCCAGGGCCCCTGGACCATCTGGCAAATGCTGGCGTGGGGCCTCGCAGGGCTCGTCTCGGGATTGCTTGGCCCGGGGCGGCGGCTCGAAGGCCGCTGGACGCTCGCTCTGTACTGCGCCATGTGGGGCCTGTTGTTCGGGTGGATAATGAACCTCTACTTCGTTTTGGGATTCGTGCGCCCGATCAACTTCAACTCTTTCTTTGCGACGTATGCCGCTTCATTGTGGTTTGACGCGCTCCACGCGGCGGGCAATTTCTTCTTCGCGTTCCTGCTTGGAGCGTCCCTTGTAACAATGCTGAGGCGCTACCAGGCTCGTTTCTTCTTCGAAACGGTCGCGGATCCGCGAGGGCCGGTTGCGCGCGTGGATGACGCGGAGATAAGCGCATGAGGAAAATCGAACCGCTGGTCATGCTGGTCATAGTAATGTTACTGGCCGCCATGGCAGCGCCGCTTGCGTTGGCGACCGCGAACGGCGCCGGCAGTTCGGTGGATCGCGCGCTCGACTACTTGAGAAGCAGGCAGCAGTCAGACGGCGGCTTCGCGGAGCCCGGCGGCAAATCCTCAGAGCAGGTCACTTCATGGGTCATTTGCGCCGTGGCGTCAGCGGGCAAAAACCCGGCCTCGTGGCGAATGTCAGGCAAATCGCCCGTAGATTTCCTTTCCGCGAGGGCCGGCGGCTGGAGCAAGCTGCCGGATATCGAGAGAAACTGCCTGGCGGTCTGTTCGGCGGGCGCGGATCCGCGCTCGTTCGGCGGGCGCAATCTGGTCGCGGACATAAAAGCCCGCATTGCCACAGATGGGCACATTGGCGACATGGTCAACGATCACTGCTGGGGAATCATCGCCCTGGTGGCCGCCGGAGAAAAGGCGCCGGACAGCTCGAGGACGTGGCTCGCCGCGCGCCAGAACATAGATGGAGGCTTTGGCTTCTCCGGGGATTCAGGAAGCGACCCGGATGACACCGGCGCGGCTCTGCAGGCGCTTGCGGCAGCGGGGGAAGACAGGCAAAGCAACACTATCAAGCGGGCGCTCTCGTACCTGCGTTTCTGCCAGGCCTCCGATGGTGGTTTTACATGGCAGGCCGGGGCATCCAACACCGGTTCGACCGCGTGGTGCGTCCAGGGGTTAGTCGCGGCAGGCGAGGATGCCGGCGCTGACGCATGGGCCGTGTCCGGAAAGACACCCCTCGATTTTCTATCGAGCATGCAGAAAGATGACGGGCATTTCCGATACGCCGTCGACACGGATACAAACCCTGTGTGGATGACCGCTGAATCTGTGCCGGCCGTCTTAAAAAAACAGTTTCCATTGAACATGAGCAACACGCCGAAAAAGGATGCTCCCGCCGCCGCCACGAATTCGAGCGCAAGCGCGAACTTCACCGTGGCAACCGACAACGGCGCTATACCCGCTATACCCGCAAATACGAACGACGCGGACACGACACCCTCGCGCGCCAATCCGCCATCTGCGAAACACAGGCTCGCCAGAGACGCCGACCTGCTGAGCGGGTGGGCCGTCTCGGACAGAGAACCGGGTGGTGGGGTTGCGGCATTCCTTGTCATCTGCGCGACATACCTGCTGGCGCTTGGCCTCGTCTACCTGGCAAATGAAGTCATATCCGGATAGTTGAAACGCAACCGGGGTCAGTCCCCCATGGCGCGCGGACATAAAAACGCATAATGGGGTCAAACCAAAATATGCATTTTTATGCGCGCTCCCATCATTTATCTGTTGCAAA
>PHEX01000037.1 GCA_002843005.1 Candidatus Anoxymicrobium japonicum
CGCTCGCGGACTCGGACGTCGGTCGAAGAAAACACCCCTCGCTTTGCTTGAAAAGGCATAATGGGGTCAAACCATATTATGCGTTTACGTTTTTCGGATGCGCGCGCCTTGTAACGTGAACGAAGCGTCAATAGAATGAACCGGATGTCCGGACGCTTTTTAGGAGAACCTCTTGAATGCTTTGCGGAACGCGGTGTATCTCGCCATAGGATTGTTGATCGGCGTCGTGTTTCATGAGTACATGCACGGTCGCGTCGCCGAATGGCGCGGCGATCCCACCGCGCGCAACGCCGGCAGGCTCACACTGAATCCCGCGGCGCACATCGACCCTTTCGGCACCGTCCTTCTTCCCATAGGGCTGCTCCTGATGTCGCAGGGGAGGGTTGCTTTCGGCTACGCGAAACCCGTGCCTGTGAACCCGTACTTTCTCAAGAAGCGCGGGGACATGACGCTGGTGGCGCTCGCCGGGCCGCTCACCAATTTCGCGATCGCGCTTGTGGTTTCACTTGCCGGGATGCTTGTCCATCTGTTCGGGGTTAGCGCCGTTTCTCAAGTTGGGGCCTTCGAAATCGGCATCTCCGAGCCATACGCGCTTTTGTACATGGTCGTGGTCATCAATGTCTTTCTTGGCGTGTTCAACCTCATGCCTGTGCCGCCGCTCGACGGCTCTCGCATTCTCGAGCGCTTCCTGCCCGCCAGCGCGCGGGATGCGTACGAGCGCATAGAGCCGTTCGGGTTCATGATAGTGTTTATGTTTCTGTATTTATTCGGCGACCTGTTCTTCCGCCTGCTGCATCCGTTGTGGGCGTTCCTTGGAGGAATCATGGGCATACCGTCGGGTTTGTTGTGAAAACGCAAAAATGGGTCAGACCCCTTTTTGCGTTTTTCTGTCAGAGGTGTTTGTTTGAAAAATAGAGTAGTAAGCGGATACAGACCGAGCGGAAGGCTCCACCTGGGTCATTATCACGGCAATCTGAAGAACATGATACGGCTGCAGGACGAGCGCGATTGTTACTTCTTTGTCGCTGATTGGCACGCATTGACCACAGAATATCGAGACACATCGATGCTCGGGACGTGGACTGAAGAGATGGTGCTGGACTGGCTCGCGGCGGGTATGGATCCCGACAGGTGCACTATCTACAGGCAGTCGGATATCCGTGGCATCCCGGAGCTGGTGCTCTACCTGGGAATGATTGTCACGTTGGGTGAGCTCGAGCGGAATCCGACGTATAAGGAACAGCTCCGGGAGCTCGACTCCAGGGTCGTGAACACTTACGGCTTTCTCGGATATCCCGTGCTCATGGCAACTGATATCCTGGCCGTGGATGCCGAACTGGTGCCGGTCGGCGAGGATCAACTTCCTCATCTCGAACTAACCCGTGAGATCGCGCGCTCGTTCAACTCACTCTACGAACCTGTTTTTCCCGAGCCGCAGCCTGTGCTTTCGCGCGCGCCTAAGATTCCGGGGACTGACGGGCGAAAGATGTCCAAGTCCTACAACAACTATATCGGGCTGGAGGACTCAGCTGAGGTCATTGGCAAGAAGGTTCGCAAGATGATCACCGACCCGGCAAGAAAAAGAAGGGATGACAAAGGGCACCCCGAAGTGTGCACTGTATTTTCACTTTACCCTATCTATTTTCCTGACGATGTCGAGCGGGTGGCCGCTGAATGCAAAGACGCGCTGATTGGTTGTACGGATTGCAAAGACAGGATCGCGCAGGCGATCGCTTGCGATCTTGCCCCATTCAGGAAGAGAAGGTCAGAACTCGTGGAAAAACCGGACGTGGTTCGCGAAATACTTGCCCGGGGCGCGAACGTGGTAAATCCAATTGTTGACGAATCGCTTGCCAGGGCAAAGCGCGCGATGAAAATCGGAAACCCGCACTTTGGCGGCGATCTTTGAGTTTCGAGGTAAAGATCGAGGTATTCGAGGGACCGTTCGATCTCTTGTTGCAGCTTATTCTGAAGCAGGATATGGACATTCACACGGTGCCTATCGCGGAGATAACCGCGTCGTTTGTGGAGCGCATAGAGGGAGTTCGCGATTTCGATCTGGATACAGCGACCGATTTTCTGCTGATCGCGGCGACCTTGCTCTTGATCAAGGCGCGCTCGCTGATACCGCGCGAGGATGATGATTTCGAGGCTATGGACGATGCGGTGAGCGAACGCGAGTTTCTGGTTGAACGCCTGATCGAGTACAAGCAGTTTGCGAGCGCGGCGGAGTGGCTCGAGGCGGTGTACACGGATCAAAGAGGGTATATGTCACGCACCCGCGAGCTCGAAGATGATTACGCCTCTCTCTATCCCGACCCGTTCGAGGGCGTGCCGCCGGTGGATCTCGCCCGCGCGTTCGTAAACCTGCTTGTCCGGCAAGCGACTGAATGCGTGGACACATCGTTTGTCGCGCCCATAAAGGTATCGGTGGCCGAGCGTATCGAGGAAGTCAGGACGCGAATTTCCAAAGAGGGCCGCGTGAAGTTCAGTGAGCTCATCCGTGAGTGCGTGTCAAAGATCGACGTGATAGCGACGTTCCTTGCCGTTCTCGAGCTGTACAAGCGTTGTGAGGTGATGATATCTCAGAGAAGGCTTTTTGGCGAGATAGAGATTCGCGGACGGGAGGATGAGGGAAATGTCGCATGACATAATTGACGAGAGTGAAGTTCAACCCGCGTCGAGTGACGCGGAGAATTTCATGGAGAGACAACCGGCGTCGAGTGACGCGGACAAGATGAGCGTGATCGAGGCGCTTCTCTTCGTTTCGCCCGAACCGGTTTCAACAGGCATGCTGGTAGAAATAACAGGGTTCGACCCGGGCGCCATCCGCGAGATGTTGAACAGACTGGTCGAGTTCTACGCGTCGCGCGCGGGCGGTTTGGTTATCCGCGAGGTCGCGGGAGGATTCGGGTTTTACTCGTCCGATGTCGCGACGCCTTATGTCTCGAGGCTGATTAGATCTCAGGTCAACCCGCGGCTAACGAAGGCGGCGCTCGAGACGATCGCTATAGTCGCGTACCTTCAGCCAGTCTCCAGGGGCGTTGTGGCCGAGATACGAGGGGTGCAATCCGAGGGTGTGATGAAAACTCTCGAAGACAGGGGGTTGGTAAAGGCCGTTGGCAGGGGCGGATCTCCGGGATACGCCGCTCTGTATGGCACGACCGGTCGGTTTCTCGAGAGATTCGGGCTGAAGGGTATCGAGGATTTGCCATCACTGGAGGATTTCGCGCCTGATGAAGCTACGATAGAAAAAATCAAGAAGAGCTTTTCCTGGGAGCTTGGGGGAGATGTTGACGCCGGTGGAGGATGGCAAGACTGAAAAAGTGCAGAAGATTCTGTCGAGAGCGGGGGTGGCGTCGAGGAGAGCGGCGGAGACGCTGATACTCGATGGGCGCGTGACTGTGAACGGAACGGTGACGTCGACGGGTGATAGGGCGCTGGCTGGTCATGACGTGATCGCGGTCGATGGCATCACGGTCCAGCCCGATCCCGATTTGAAATACTTCGCGCTCAACAAGCCGCAAGGTGTAATCAGCACGGCATCTGACCCGCAAGGACGTCCTACGGTTCTCGATTTGCTGAGCGACGAGCCTTGCAGTGGCGTGCGGGTGTTCCCGGTCGGCAGGTTGGACATGGATTCAACCGGGCTTATGCTTTTAACGAACGACGGTTTTCTGGCGCATAGGCTCATGCACCCGAAGTTCGGGGCGCCGCGAGAGTATATCGTCGAAGTGACCCCGGTTCCGAGCGGCAAGGATCTCAAAACTTTGCGCGGTGGCTTGACGCTGGAGGATGGGGACACCGGTCCGGCGCGCGTGTCACTTTTGGGGAAAAGTGGTGACAGGGGTCAGATAAAAATGATTATTCACGCCGGAAAGAAGCGGCAGATCAGGCGTTCTTTCGAGTACATGGGTTATCATGTGATTACGCTGAACAGGGTGCGGATAGGCTCGCTAAGTTTGGGCAACCTCAAGCCCGGGCAGGCGAGAGAACTGCTCGCCCCGGAGGTGCGCGAGCTTTACGGTCAGACGGGCATTTAGGAGGAGATGGAGGAGGGTAGATGAGTGTCAGTGCGTTGCGCGGAGCGATTACGGTTGACGATAACACAGGTGAGAAAATAGTGGCCTCGACGCTCGAGCTTCTCGAGGAGATGCTGGATCGCAACGACGTCGCGGCCGAAGACGTGGTGTTCGTCATTTTCACCGCTACGGACGATCTGACAGCGGAGTTTCCCGCCGCCGCCACGCGCAAGCTGGGGCTTTCTCATGTCCCGGTTATCTGTGCGAGGGAGCTGGGTGTCGATGGATCTCTCGAGCGCGTCGTGCGGGTTATGATGTTGATAAACACGGACAGGGCGCGCGAACAGCTCAGGCACGTTTATCTTCGTGAAGCGCGGCAATTGCGAACCGATCTCCCCGAGTAACGGGGCGACGGCCGGCGGATTTTGGTTTTTTAGAAAAAGGGTGATAGACAATGATGATTTTGATGCGGAACGGAGCGACCGATGAAGAGATCGATGAAATCGTAGAGAGGCTTCAGGACATTGGCGCCCAGGCTCACGTTTCACGTGGCGAGTTCAAGACCATAATCGGCGCGATAGGCGACCGAGAGAAAATATCGCAGATACCGTTTGAGGCGCTTTCCGGCGTGGACAGCGTTGTGGCGATAATGAAGCCGTATAAGCTCGTGAGCCGTGAGTTCCATCCGGATTCGACTGTCGTCAAAGTCGGGCCCGTTGAGTTCGGCGGCGAGACTTTTGTGGTAATCGCGGGACCGTGCGCGGTAGAGAGCGAGGAACAGTTGATTGCGGCCGCGAAGGCGGTAAAGGAAGCGGGCGCTCACATGCTCCGAGGCGGCGCGTTCAAGCCGAGGACGTCGCCCTACGCATTCCAGGGACTGGGAGAAGAGGGGTTGAAGTACCTGGCGTTGGCTCGCGAAACAACAGGGCTGCCGATCGTCACAGAGGTCATGGACGTCAGGCACGTGGAGCTCGTGTCAACTTACGCTGACATGCTTCAGATCGGGGCCAGGAACATGCAGAACTTTTTTTTGCTACGCGAGGTCGGCCTGCAACAAAAGCCGGTGATGCTCAAGAGGGGCTTCGCGAACACAATAGAGGATCTGCTCATGGCCGCGGAATATATTGTCAGCGGTGGGAACAACAACGTAGTCCTTTGTGAGCGCGGCATCCGCACTTTCGAGAGCGCCACACGAAGCACGCTGGACTTGAGCGCGGTGCCTCTAGTGAAAATCGCGAGTCACCTGCCAATAATAGTTGATCCCAGCCACGCCGCCGGAAAGCGCGAGCTTGTCAGTCCGCTTTCAAAAGGGGCGCTTGCGGTAGGAGCTCACGGAATAATAGTCGAGACGCACCCGAACCCGAAGAAGGCTCTCTGTGACGGGACGCAATCTCTTCCACTCGATGATTTTACTTTAATGATGAAGGAGCTCGAGTTGGTTGCGGCGGCGCTGGGGAGAAAGATTTAGTTCTAGAGCATCGACCAAAACCTCAAATTCCAGATCCAAGCGGAGAAGATAGCCGAAGTGAAGAAAAAGATTCTCATAGCGCTCGACCTGGAATATCTGTGATATTTTTCGGGTACCACGTGGAAAGTAAAGTCCAATGGCAAACTTCGTGTTCGAGAAGATAGCGATACTTGGCACGGGCCTCATGGGAGGCTCGCTCGCCATGGCGTTGAAGGCATGCGAGGTTGTTGGCGAGGTTGTCGCGTACGACATCTCCAATGACGCCAGGAACGCCGCGAGAGAGCTTGGCGTAGCCGACCGTGTTGAGGATCGTTCCGAGGACGCCGTGCGCGGCTCCGGCGCGATATTCCTGGCGACACCGATTGGAGCGATGGCCGGAGCGCTCAAGGCCGCCGCGCCCGCTCTTATGAAGGGAGCGGTAATCTCGGATCTCGCGTCCGTTAAAATAGGCGTAATAAGCGCTATTGAGGCGGTTCTGCCCGCCGGCGCGCATTACGTCGGAGGTCATCCCATGACGGGCTCAGAGCGGTCGGGGGTCAGCAACGCGCGCGCGGATCTCTTCCGGGACAGGTGCTATGTTCTCACTCCGACGGACACGACCGACCTTGACTCATATCAAAAGCTCCACACGGTTCTCACGGAGATCGGCGCGCGAGTTATCTCGATGGACCCTGAGTCCCACGATCGCGCCATGGCGACAATAAGCCACGTTCCCCACCTTTTGTCTTTACTCATGATGAACATGGCTGCGCGCGAGAAAGAACAAATGAATAACATATACACCCTCGCGGCCGGCGGATTCCGTGACATGACTCGCGTCGCGGCCAGTAATCCGAGAATGTGGCTGGACATTGTTTCTGTGAACCGCGACTTCATAATCGAAGAACTCAAACGGTTCGCCTCGAGCGTAGATGTGCTGGTGGATATCCTGCAAAAAAACGACAGGGATGCCGTGTTGGCCCTGTTTGTGGACGCGTGCGCCGCGCGCGAGGAGTTGTCGATGAAGCCCGGTGTTGAAAAGGCGGAGCTCTTCACCATCTCGCTGCCAGTGCCAGATGAGCTCGGGGTCATAAGCAAGATTGCAACCGCCGTGGGCGCTCTCGGAATAAACATAGAAGACATCGGCATCGCCCATCCGCTCGAGGGCGCGATGGGCATCCTGACATTGAAGGTTCTGGGGGCCGAAAGAGCCAGAGAGGTTACGTTGAAACTCGAATCCATGGGCTACAACGTATCGTCGGAGCAGTAGTGGAAGCTGTATTCCGGAAGACCGGCGCGCTCACCGGTGAAATCAGTGTGCCGGGAGACAAATCGATTTCACACAGGGCCGCGATCGTCGGAGCGCTTGCTCGAGGGACAACCAATATTTCCGGCTTCAGCACGGGCGCCGACTGCGCCAGCACACTCGAAGTCCTGCGCGTTTTAGGCGCGCCGATCACGGATGATGGCGATACTGTCACTATCGAGGGAACTGGCGGTCGCGGGTTCGAGCAGCCATCAGTGCGCCTGGAGTGCGGCAACTCCGGCACTACAATGAGGCTGATGGCGGGCGCCGTGGCGCCGTACCCGATTGAGGCCGTGCTCACCGGAGATGAGAGCCTTCTTGCGCGCCCGATGGGCAGAATCATCGAACCGCTTACTCTCATGGGCGCTTGTCTGGAGGCGGGTGACGACAGGGGACATCCTCCTTTGCGAATCCGGGGCGGCGGGCTCCGTGGCATCAATTACTCCGTGCCGGTCGCCAGCGCCCAGGTGAAATCCGCTATTTTGCTGGCCGGCCTTGGCGCTAAGGAATTCACAACGGTGAACGAGCCGGCGGTGACGCGTGACCACACCGAGAGAATGTTGCGCGCGTCAGGGATAGACGTTCGCGGCGACGGGTTATCTGTAACTGTTGCGCCCGGCGTCCCGGGGGCGCTTGACTTCGCTGTTCCCGGCGACTTTTCGTCGGCAGCTTTTTTTATTGCCGCGGCGTTGATGTGCCCGGGCTCGAGAGTTGTTGTAAAATCTGTGGGTTTGAACCCGACCAGGACCGCGTTTCTTCAACTAGCTCGAAGGATGGGCGCTATGATCGAAGAGATGCCGGTGGGCGATGGCTGGGAGCCGGTTGGCGACATCAAAGTCGAATATGGTTCACTGCGCGCGATCGAAGTTTTGCCCACGGACGTCGCCGGAGCAATTGATGAGGTCACGCTGGTCGCGCTTCTCGCGACAGCGGCAAGCGGAACGACCGTCATCAGTGGTGCGGGTGAGTTGCGGCACAAAGAGTTCGATCGGATAAAGGGCGCCGTTGATGGCCTTCGGGCCATGGGCGCTCACATTGAGGAGACGGGTGACGGCATGGTAATAGAGGGGCCCTCATATCTTGTGGGAACGAGAGTGTCGTCGTCCGGCGACCATCGCCTGGGGATGATGCTTGCGGTCGCGGGACTCGCCGCGTCAGGCGAGACGACTGTGGACGGCTGGGAGTGGACGAGGATATCGTACCCCGGATTTGCTCACGACCTCGAAACACTAAAGCGCGGTGAATGACTGATGGACGCGGGTTCTTCTAAAGAACAGATCTCAATCGCAATTGACGGCCCGGCGGCATCCGGCAAGAGCACAGTTGCGCTTTTGCTCTCGCGACGGTTCGGGATTTCTCTTGTGAATAGTGGATCCATGTACAGGGCTGTAACCTTGATGGCGCTCGAGCGTGGCGTTTCCGCTGACGATGAAGTCGCGCTTCAAGGAATCGCGTCAGATGTGGCTGCGGCGTTCAGGTTCGAGATTTGTGATGGCGATACGCCCCGTGTGTTTCTCAGAGAGCGCGAGATTACCGGTGACATACGCTCAGCTGAAGTCGGCGACATGGTTTCATGCGTCTCCGAGTCGCCCGTTGTCAGAGAGGAGATGGTCCGCCTTCAAAGACGCCTCGCCGCCGGCGCCGGGGCGGTCGTCGAAGGCCGCGACATAGGCGCCACGGTGCTTCCCGATGCTGACGTCAAGGTGTATCTGGAGGCGTCTCAATCCGAGCGCGCCAGAAGGCGTTTCGCGGAATTGCGCGACAGGGGTGTCACGGTTGCGCGAGAGCAGGTGCGCTGTGAGATAGAGAAGCGCGACAGGATCGACTCGTTGCGCGATGTGAGCCCGCTGCGCATGGCGCCGGACGCGATTCTGATTGACACGGAGAACAAGACAATCTCGGAGGTTGTGGATGAAATTGTCGGTATAATGTCTGATAAACAGATTACTTGCTAAGTGCCCCTTTCCATAAATACGGTAACGTACCGAGAGCGTCGGTGCGCCGCTCTCGCAAGGCGCGCAACTGATGCGTACGCTTGTCGTACTCGGAAGGAGTGGAACGTAGCGGGTGTGGATGCAACGGCGTTCGCTTGCGAGTATTTATGGAATGGGGCACTAAGATCAAGCGGTTGGGATAGACGGAAAGGTAGACGGTGTCTGACCCCTGACCACGGACTGAAAGGAGAGCTTTGATGCCGAGTAAAGAAGATCCGTATAAGACGTTGCTTTCGGAGGAGGACATTCCGACGTCATGGTACAACATCCAGGCGGACTTGCCAGTGCCGTTGCCCCCTCCACTTCATCCGGGGACAAAAGAGCCGCTTGGCCCGGAGGACCTGGCGCCGCTGTTTCCTATGGAGCTGATAAAACAGGAGATGAGCGCTGAGCGTTATATCGAGATACCGGACGAGGTGCGCGAGGTGTACAAAGTATATCGTCCAACACCGCTTCACCGCGCGTACCGGCTGGAGAAGGCGCTGGACACGCCCGCGAAGATCTTCTACAAGAACGAGAGCGTGAGCCCCGCCGGAAGCCACAAGCCGAACACAGCTATCGCGCAGGCGTATTACAACAAGGCGGAAGGCGTCCGTCGCCTTACCACGGAGACCGGCGCCGGGCAGTGGGGAAGCGCGCTGGCGCTCGCGTGCAGGTTTTTCGGGCTCGACTTGAAGGTGTTCATGGTAAGGGTTTCATATAATCAGAAACCGTACAGGCGCTCGATGATGCGCGTGTGGGGCGCGGATGTGACCGCAAGCCCGTCAAATCTCACCAGTTCGGGCCGCGACGTTCTGGCCAGCGACCCTGACTGTTCCGGAAGCCTGGGTATCGCGATAAGCGAGGCCGTGGAGGTGGCGGCGACGGACCCGGACGCGAGGTACTCTCTCGGGAGTGTCCTCAATCACGTTTGCATGCACCAGACAGTGATCGGAGTTGAAGCCAGAGCGCAGATGGAGAAGCTCGGCGAATGCCCGGACGTGGTGATTGGTTGCGTGGGCGGGGGAAGCAACTTCTCAGGGATCGCTTTCCCGTTCATGAAAGACAAGTTTGACGGCAAGGACATCACGGTGCTCGCGGTCGAACCGTCATCGTGCTCGAGTCTGATAAAAGGCAAATACGAATATGACTTCGGGGACGAGGCTGAACTCACCCCGCTGGTCAAGATGTACACACTCGGTTACAAGTTCATGCCCTCGCCGATTCACGCGGGCGGCCTGCGCTATCACGGGATGTCGCCGATAGTGTCCATGCTGGTCAACCAGGGGTATATAGATCCCGTAGCGTACTTGCAGACCGACATCTTCGAGGCTGCTATGCTGTTCGCGCGGACAGAAGGCATGATCATAGCGCCCGAGACGGCCCACGCCGTCAAGTGCGCGATCGATCAGGCCGTAAAGTGCAGGGAGTCGGGCGAAGCCAGGAGCATTTTGTTCAACTTGAGCGGTCACGGACTGCTGGATCTCGCGGGTTACGATGAATACATTTCCGGCAACCTGGCGGACTGAACGAGAACGCAAAAAGGGGTCAGCCCCCTTTTTGCGTGTTTCCGGCGCACGGTGATGATCTGCCCGACCTGTGGCGCGGAGAATGCTGAGCGCGCGCAATTCTGCAACCTGTGCTTCTCGAGCATCGGCTTTGAAAGCCCCGAGTACACGTCTTCTTCGCCGGTCGATGGAGATGGAATTCAAAGCGAGTATCCATCGAGTTTTAGAGAAGACGCGCGCCCGCCGGAGTTCGGCGGATTCGCGGAGCATCCGAGCGCTCCACCAGTTGACATTGGGCAGTACGGCGTTGCCGACCAGTCGCAGGTGACGCCAGAGGGTCGCTGCGATTCCCGCGGATACGAGAACGCGCCCTCAGATGGGCGTTTCCTGTGGCCAAAGGCGGTGATGATGTGCATTGAACTTGCGCTCATCGCCGGTTGTCTCTCCATGGGGCTCGAACTTCTTGCGAGTTTTCTTGGTGTCACTGTCGCGGTCAAGACCGGTTCGTTGACTCTTCCGCGAATCCTTGTCATGCTCGCTTTTCTGATTCCGGTGTCTATCTGCGGCTTTTTGTCCGGCTATCGCCTGGGGCGTTACGAATGGGCGTTAGGCGTTGCCACTGTCACGGTGTGGGCTTTTCTGTCCAGGCCCATGTGTTATGCGATACTCGCATGGATACTCTCCGGCGGTTTCGCGTTTATGGATTTGTTCAACAGGACGATGATTGCTTTCATACTCTTTTTGTTTTTACCGGCCGGCGCGATTCTCGGGTGGCTCGGGGAGAAGAGGGCTACTACTGGTTTGGTGTTATAGTTTATCTGGCTGAGGGCGGGTCGCGTTTGTTATCATGATAGCGTGATTGGCTAACCGACGATGGAGGTGCAAATTGGCTTATGGATCTATATCCGGATTGAAATGGTCCAGTGGATGGACATTAATCCTGTTTGGCGGGCTGGCGCTCGCAATCGTTTTCGGCACATGGGCCGGGGCGGTCGCCGCCGGCAAAGGCAGAAACGCTCAGGCGTGGTTCCTCATCGGTTTCTTCGTTCCGGTTGCTGGCGTGGTTGCCGCCTATATCGCGAGACCCAGAGATTCGGCCTAACCATAACCAGGGGTCAGGCACCGTCTACCTTTCCGTCTACCGCAACCAGGGTAGACGGTGCCTGACCCCTGATCTGATCTAAACATCTTGTTGCTGGTGCCGAAGGCCGGACTCGAACCGGCACGGGGTTTTGCCCCACTGGTTTTTGAGACCAGCGCGTCTACCATTCCGCCACTTCGGCACTCTGTCGCATATTATATCAATGAAGGATCCTGGCGAGCGGAGCATCTGGAGGATTGATCTGGTTGTGTGACAGAAAAAGGAAACTCCTGCTGATTGACGGGCACGGCCTTGCCTACAGGGCTTTCTTCGCACTTCCCGTGACAATGACAAATGACGAAGGACAGCCGATCAACGCTGTCTACGGGTTTGTCAGCATGTTGTTGAAAGCGCTGGAAACCGAGGAACCAGACGCTATCATCGTCGCGCTCGACGGGCCGCGCGCGCAACTCAAGCGGACACAAGAGTTCCCGGAGTACAAGGCGCACAGGCCGGCTATGCCCGTTGAGCTAAAGGGTCAGATTGAAATGATCGAGCGCATGTTATGCCAGATGCGGATACCGGTTGTCACCGTGCCGGGCTTTGAAGCGGACGATATCCTCGGGACGCTGGCGTTGAAGGTTTCCGGCGAAGGTGGCGAAGCCGTGATTGTAACTGGCGACCGTGACATTCTTCAACTGGTTCGCCCGGGCGTTCGAGTTGTCATGACTTCGAGAGGAATAACAGAGACGGAATCTTTCGACCGGCGCGCCGTAGAGGATAAGTACGGTGTGCCGCCTTCGATGCTGCCGGAAGTGGCGGGCCTCAAAGGCGACGCTTCCGACAACATACCCGGAGTGCCGGGCATTGGCAAGAAGTGGTCCGTGGATCTCCTGCGCCGGTACGGCTCGCTCGAGGAACTGTACGCGCGCCTGGACGAGATCGAGGGGACGAAAAGGCGCGAAGCACTTGAGGAAAACAGGGAGATCGCGTTCCTTTCGAGAAAACTCGCCACTCTTGACACGAACGTTCCCGTCGAGATTGACGCGGGAGAGGCGATTCTCGACAACTGGGACAAGCGCGAGGTTCTGGAGTGCCTGCTGGCTCTCAAGTTCAAGACGCTGGCGAGACGCTTTCAAGACACATATGGCCTTTCGCGGCCGGCGCGCGGCCTGTCTGCCGGTCAGGCGGGTTTGACCTTTGAAGTCGCGCGCGCGTACTCACTCGTTGACCCGACGGACGATAGCGCCTTGAGCGCTTTCGAGTTGAAAGCGCGCGAGACAGGCGCCGCAGGAGTTTCGTCCGTGCTTTCAGGCGCCGGGTTCTGCGACATCGGTCTTCAGGCGCTCGCTCTGGCCACGGGAGAAATGGCGCTTGTCGCGCGCGTCGAGGCGCCGGCCGCCTTCGAGATCGCGCGCGGGATCATCGAGTCGCAAGAAGTACAGAAGTGGTTCCACGACGCCAAGCCAACCCTCGAGGCGCTGGATAAGCTGGAAATCAGCGCCGCGCGAGTCACTTTTGACACGAAGATCGCCGCATACCTGGAGAACCCGTCTCTCGACAGTTATCGCCTCTTTGAGATTTACGAGAGAAACGTTGAAGGAGACGTTGTAATCACAGGGCATGAGAACGCGAGCGATCCGAGCGAACAGCCTTCCTTGATCGACCTTGAGCCGTCCGGCGCGCGTCACGCGGTGGAAGATATCGAAGCCGTGAGGCAGGCCGCCATGGTATTTCACCTGAAGCCGGTGATCGAAGAAAAGTTGCGCGCGCTGGGGATGAAAAAGCTCGCCGACGAACTGGAGTTGCCATTTCTCTTTGTTCTCAAAGAAATGGAAGAGACGGGGATCGCGCTTGACGCGGAAGTTTTGCTGGCGTTGGCGCGTGAGGCCGCCTCGACGTTGGGTGTTCTCGAGAAAGAGATATACAGACTCGCGGGACATGAGTTCAAAATCGGCTCTACAAAGCAGCTCGCTCATGTGCTTTTTGACGAGCTGGGCCTGCCGCCCGCCAGGAAGACAAAGACCGGATATTCCACTGACGCCTCGGTACTAGAGGCGCTCAAGGGGTCACATGATATCGTCGGCAAGTTGATCGAGTACAGGGAGTACGCGAAGTTGAAATCCACTTATCTCGACGTGCTGCCGGCGCTCGTTTGCGCATCCACGGGCCGGGTGCACTGCCGGTTCAATCAGACGGCGGGCGCGACCGGGCGCATCTCATCGAGTAACCCCAACCTGCAGAACATACCGGTGCGAACTGAGTTCGGCCGCGAGATACGCCGCGCGTTCATTCCCGGAAGAGGCTTTCAGAAATTGCTGGTGGCGGACTACTCGCAGATAGAGCTGCGGGTGCTGGCGCACATGTCCGGTGACACGCGGCTCTTAGCCGCTTTTGAGCGCGACGCTGATATTCACAGCGAGACAGCGTCGCATATCTTCAAAACCTGCTTGCGGGATGTCACGCCTGAGATGCGGAGAATGGCAAAAGTTGTCAATTTCGGAATTGTGTACGGCATGGGCTATTACGGGCTTTCTTCGCGGCTTGGCATAAGTGTCGAGGATGCGACCGCCTATATCGATACGTATTTCGAAACTTACGAAGGAGTTAGCGCCTATCGCGAACGGTGCGTAAGTGACGCTATCGCAAAAGGCTATTCGGAGACGATCCTGGGTCGGAGACGAAATATTCCGGAGCTTGCGAGCCCGAACCGCCATACAAGGGAGTTCGGCGAGAGAGTGGCTGTCAACACGCCGTTGCAAGGGACCGCCGCGGACATTATCAAAAAGGCTATGGTGGACGTGTCAACCGCCATCAAGGAGCGCGGTATGACCACCAGAATGATCTTGCAGGTACACGACGAACTTGTGTTTGAGGCGCCGGCCCTGGAGATCGAATCGCTCGAGTCGCTGGTTCGCGAGAAGATGATAAGTGTAGTCGATCTGTTAACGCCGCTCAAGGTAGACATTGGCGTGCATGACAACTGGAACGCATAATGGGGTCAAACCAAAATATGCGTTTTGTGTTCTGTCGATTACCTGATGTATTTCAAAAACGCATATTTTGGTTTGACCCCATTATGCGTTTTTACTTGCGGCGCTAAAAAGTATGTGTTATTCATATCCGAGTATGTGCCGACTATTGGAAGGAAAAGGTCACGATGGCAGACGACGAGATTGGAACAACTGACGACACCGGAGAGAATGTTCAGGAAGAGATTGCGGATGTGGTAGTGGATGGGGCGCTGACGGAGGAAGAAGAAGATAGCATTTTAATAGGGGCCGGCGCGAGAGAATCACTCGCAAGCCTGGGCCTGCCACCTGAGGAGAGCCAGAAGGTGCCTGATTATGATGGCACCATAAAGATATTCAATGAAGGGGATCTCGTTCAGGGAATCGTAGTCCGCGTTGACAAGGAAGAGGTTCTGCTTGACATAGGGTATAAATCCGAGGGGGTAATTCCTTCGAGGGAGCTCTCAATCCGGCACGACGTCAAGCCCGCGGATTTAGTATCTCCAGGTGATGAGATCGAGGCACTGGTCCTTCAGAAGGAGGATAAGGAAGGGCGTCTTATTCTCTCCAAGAAGAGAGCCCTGTATGAGCGCGCCTGGGGAGATATAGAGCGCATCAAGAACGAGGACGGAATTGTAGAGGGTGACGTGATCGAGGTTGTCAAGGGCGGCCTCATACTCGATATCGGCCTGAGGGGTTTCCTCCCCGCGTCGCTTGTGGACATGCGGCGAGTGAAGGATCTCAACCAGTTTATCGGCCAAAAGATTGAGGCGAAGATCATCGAGCTGGACAAGAACAGAAATAACGTCGTGCTTTCTCGTCGCGCCTACCTCGAGAGTCAAAAATCGACCGAGCGCAAAGAGTTCCTGGAAGGCCTTGTGAAGGGCTTGAGGCAAACGGGAACGGTTTCGAGCATTGTGAGTTTCGGCGCGTTCGTTGACCTTGGAAGCGTGGATGGTCTCATACACATCTCGGAGCTTTCCTGGAGCCACGTTGACCATCCGTCGGAGGTGCTTGCGGTTGGAGATCAGGTCACTGTAGAGATTCTCGATGTGGATTTGGAGAGAGAGCGCGTTTCGCTATCACTTAAAAAAGCGCAGGAAGATCCATGGGAGACGTTGTCCAGGCAGAACCCGGCGGGCTCGACTGTCAGTGGCAAGGTAACCAAAATTGTGCCGTTTGGCGCTTTTGTTGAGATAGCGCCAGGGGTTGAAGGGCTCGTGCATATCTCAGAGCTTGCATGGAACCACATTGAGATTCCGGAGGAGGTCATATCGGTTGGTGATGTGGTTGACGCGAAGATCATCGAAATAGACCTGGGAAGGCGCAGGATATCTCTCAGCGTGAAGCAACTTTCGGCGCCTGGAGATGTCGAATACAGCTACGAGGATTTCGATGATGGCAAGCCGGAGATGGTCGATGCGGTAGAACTCGAGCAGCGCATCTTTGACGCGGCGGAACTCGAGAAGCAGCCCGCGGCGACACAAGCCGGGGTGGTCGACATAGAGTCCGAGGTCACTCAGATTACAACTGATATCGAACATGCCGAAGCATGTGTCATAGACGATGAGCATGAGAATCTCGAGGAAGCCGACCTCGAAGGCGAAGGCGAAGGCGAGTGACTGAAGCGGCAGTATCCTCAGAAACCGAAGAGTCCGTGGATGCCAACAACCCGTCAGAAAATGACGGCTCTCTCGAATCGATCCTGGCCGACATGAAACGCAAAAGCGACGAGGAGTAAGCCTTGGGTCACCCTGAGGTGTGGGGATCCGCCGGTGAGCGGATCTTCGTGGTAGGCGTGACAGGTGGCATAGCGTCAGGGAAAACAGAGGTCGACCAAGAACTATCCGACCTTGGCGCGGTGGTTATCGACGCGGATCAGGTGGCGCGCGACGTGGTGCTTGCGGGCACTCCAACTCATGAGACTCTGATTCGTGAGTTCGGCGAAGTGGCGCTTACGGCAAATGGGGAAATAGACCGCGCGGCGCTTGCGGGCATAGTCTTTGAGAGCCCCGAGAAGTTGCGGTTGCTGAACAGCATTACCCATCCCGCGATTTTTCATGAGATGGCGCGCCGTGTACAGGAATATGCGGACCGCATGAAACCGGGCGAACCCCCCGTGGCGGTAATTGACGCCGCGCTGATAGCAGACGCGGGCGCCTCGGCGATCTTCGACTTTCTTCTCGTGGTGATCGCCGACGAGGAGTTGCGTGTCAGAAGGCTGATTGAGACACGCGGAATGTCCGAACCCGAGGCGCGCCAGAGGATTGCTTCGCAAGTGCAAGACCCGGCAAGAGTCGAGATCGCGAATAAGGTAATAGAGAACAACGGAACCATTGACGACTTGCGCTTCCACGTACGTGAAATCTGGGAAGAGATATCGCGCCGGGCGCGGGATTCCTACTCTTGAGAGGGGCCGGCGCCCTCGGTCGCGCTGGCAAGAAACGGGTACATCATCCGAAGCCGACACTCTATCTCTTTGTCTATTTCGTTCATGTAGCGATCATAGACGGGACAACCCATCTGCAGGCAAAGCAACATGCTTCGCGAGCCGCGCGGGTTCGATATTTCCCAGCACTTCTTCTTCTCGAGGTACGCCGCGCAGTTCAAATATTGCGCAGCGGAACATTTCTTGATTTCCCAGCAATTTTGAGAGTCAGTCATATGCATCAAGTTACCAGTTTTATCATGCGCGGTCAACAAAACGCAAGAAGGGGTCTGAACCCCTTTTGCATCTAAAAACGCATAAAATGGTTTGACCCCATTATGCGTTTTTGCTATTCACGAGAAGAACCGCGCTTGTTATGAGGTGGTTACTATGCCGAAATTGAAACTCGAGACTAGGTTCATCCCGCAAGGCGACCAGCCGTCCGCCATAGCCGGTATTCTGGAAGGCTTTGAGCGGCAGGAGGATCGCCAAGTTTTGATGGGGGTAACCGGCTCTGGAAAAACCTTCACTATGGCGTGCGTAATAGAAGCGCTTCAGATGCCGACACTGGTCCTTTCTCCTAACAAGACGCTTGCCGCACAGCTCTACTCCGAGTTCCGCGAGTTCTTCCCGAACAACGCGGTGGAGTACTTCGTCAGTTATTACGATTACTACCAGCCAGAGGCTTACATCCCGAGCACGGACACTTTCATTGAGAAAGATTCGTCGATCAATGAAGAGATAGACAGGCTGAGACACGGCGCTACAAGCGCGCTTTTGTCCAGGCCGGACGTGATAATCGTCGCCTCGGTTTCGTGCATCTACGGCCTGGGCTCTCCCGAGGAGTACCTGAACCGGATGGTGATGTTGGAGGTTGGTAAGGATTATGAGCGGGATGACATCCTGAGACGGCTCGTTGACATCCGCTACGAACGCAACGATCTTGCGCCCGCAAGGGGGAAGTTTCGCGTCCGCGGCGACGTAATAGACATATACCCGGCCTACTGGGAGAAAGCCGCGGTGAGAGTCGAACTGCTCGGGGACACAGTCGAGCGAATCACGCAGGTGGATCCTGTTGCGGGCAATGTCATGGCAGAGCTGGACAGGACTGTCGTCTGGCCGGCGACGCATTTTCTGACGCCATCGGACAAGCTTCAGAAGGCCGTGCGGGGCATAGAGGAAGAGCTCGAAGAGCGCCTGGTGGCTCTCAACGCGCGCGGCAAATTGCTCGAGGCGCAGAGGTTGCGGATGCGCACAATGTACGACCTGGAAATGCTTCGAGAGACAGGCTACTGCCACGGCATCGAGAATTATTCGAGGCATCTGTCCGATCGAGCCGCCGGCGAGCCGCCGTACACGCTCATCGACTTCTTCGGCGAAAGAATGCTTACTTTCATCGACGAGTCTCACGTCACCCTGTCGCAGCTCGAGGGCATGTTGCGCGGAGACCGGTCGCGAAAGAAGACGCTGGTCGATCACGGGTTCAGGCTCCCGTCGGCGTTTGACAACAGGCCGCTTTCGCGCGATGAGTTTTTCGAGAAAGTCGGGCCCGTGCTGTTTGTGAGCGCTACGCCGGGCGATTGGGAACTCGAGACAAGCAAAAGAGTTGTAGAGCAGATTATCAGGCCTACCGGGCTTATTGATCCGGTGGTCGAGATACGCGCAGCTGTGGGTCAGGTGGACGATCTGATGTCTGAGATAGAGAAGAGGGTCGTGAAGGGCGAGCGGGTTCTTGTGACCACGCTCACCAAGAAGATGTCAGAGACCCTCTCGGAGTATCTGGCCGAGATGGGAGTGAAGTCGCGGTACCTTCATTCAGAGATCGGCACCATCGAGCGCGTGGAGATCCTTCGAGATCTGCGAGCCGGCGTTTTCGATGCGCTGGTGGGCATCAACCTCCTGCGCGAGGGGCTGGACCTGCCGGAAGTTTCGCTCGTGGCTATCCTGGACGCCGACAAGCAAGGCTTCCTTCGCAGCAGGAGGAGCCTCGTGCAGACGATGGGCCGCGCGAGCAGGAACGCCACTGGAATGGTGATACTGTACGCTCATGAGACATCCGACGCGATGCGTTCCGCGATAGAGGAGACCCGGCGAAAGCGCGAGCGCCAGGTCGCTTACAATGAGGAGCACGGCATCGAGCCCGCGACTATACAGAAAGATGTCCGTGACATGCTCGACGCGGCAATGGACGTCGGCGCCACGTCGTCAGATGATTCCCTCGAAAGGGCTAGGGGCATGTCGCCTCACAAATTGCAACGGCTGCTCTTGAACATGGAAGACGAGATGCGGCTGCTCGCGGAGGAGTTGCGTTTTGAGGAGGCCGGGCGGTTGCGCGATGAGATAAAGCGCATTAGCGAGGAACTGTTGCCAGATGAATGACGAGCTGTTGAGGATACGAGGGGCCCGGGAGCACAACCTGAAGAACGTGCGGCTCGATCTTCCGCGCAACAGGATGATAGTGATGACTGGAATAAGCGGCTCCGGGAAGTCGTCGCTCGCGTTCGACACTATCTACGCGGAGGGCCAGCGACGGTACGTGGAGTCGCTTTCGTCTTACGCCCGCCAGTTTCTGGGCCAGCTCGATAAACCGGATGTGGACCTCATCGAAGGGCTGTCTCCGGCGATATCCATCGACCAGAAAGCGGGCACGTCGAACCCTCGCTCTACCGTCGGCACTGTCACTGAGATTTACGACTATCTCCGCGTACTCTACGCGCGCGTCGGAGATCCACACTGCTATAAGTGCGGCAGGCCCGTCTCGCGCCAGACCCCACAGCAGATAACCGACCGTATCATGGAAATGGACGAGGGCCGCAAGATAATGGTTCTTGCTCCACTGGTGCAGGGGCGGAAAGGCGAGCATCTCGCGGTTCTGGAGAACCTGCGCCAGCGTGGATACGTTCGTGTCCTTGTTGACGGCGAGGTTCGTGACATCTCCGACGAGATCAAGCTCGACAAGAACAAGAAGCACGAGATCATGGCGGTAGTCGACAGGCTTGTCGTCTCGACCCGCGCGCGCGGCAGGGTTGCGGAAAGCGTCGAGGCCGCATTGCGCCTCGGGGAGGGCATGGTCGCGGTGCATGGCGAAACAGGCGCCCGCGAGATATTTTCCGAGGAGTTTGCCTGCGCCGCTTGCGCGATATCGTTTCAGGAGATGTCCCCGAGGATGTTCTCTTTCAACAATCCGTATGGCGCCTGCGTGGCGTGCGGAGGACTTGGGCACACGCTGGAGATAGATCCGGAACTGGTGGTGCCCGACAAAAGGTTGTCGCTCATCGAGGGAGCGATTTCGCCGTGGGAGGGCGCCGGGCAAAAGATTTTCTACGGCGTTCTCGAGGCGCTGGGCGCGATTTACACCTTTGATCTCGCGTCGCCATTCGAGAATCTAAGCGAGAGTTCGCAAAGGGCGGTGCTTTACGGCGCGGGGGACGAGGAAATACGTGTCTCTTACATTGATTCGCGCGGTCGGAAACGCACATATCACACGATGTGGGAAGGAGTGATACCAAATCTACAGCGGCGGTACAGGGATACCGAGTCGGAGATGTCGCGTCAGCGCATCGGGATGTTCATGAGCGACAAGCCGTGCCCGCTTTGCGAAGGCGCGAGGCTCAGGCCGGAGAGCCTGGCTGTCACGGTCGGCGGGCTCAACATAGCTGAACTGTCAGGCCTGACAATCGATGGCGCGGTGGGTTTTGTGAAGGGCCTGAAACTGGACGCCAGGCAAAAGACGATAGCCGGCAGGTTGCTCAAGGAGGTGCGCGCGCGCCTCGAGTTTCTGATGGATGTCGGCCTCGATTACCTGACGCTCTCCCGCCAGGCGAACACGCTGGCCGGGGGTGAGTCCCAGAGGATAAGGCTCGCTACCCAGATAGGCTCGGGGTTGGTTGGTGTCCTCTACATTCTGGACGAGCCCAGCGTGGGCCTGCACAAGCGCGACAACAACAGGCTCATCGAGACGCTCAAGCGGCTGCGCGACCTCGGCAACACCGTGATCGTAGTGGAGCACGATGAAGACACGATGCGCTCGGCGGATTACCTTGTTGACATTGGGCCGGGAGCGGGCATCCATGGCGGGCACATAATCGCTACGGGGACAGTGACCGACCTTGTCGCCAGCAAGAGGTCGATAACCGGAAAATATCTCTCCGGCGAGCTCGAGATACCCGTGCCGCTCATCCGGCGAAAGCCCGGCGGGCGATCTCTCGTGGTTCGCGGCGCCGCGGAGCACAACCTCAAAAAAGTGGATGTGGCGTTCCCGTTGGGTTTGTTCACCTGTGTGACCGGAGTGAGCGGCTCGGGCAAGAGCACACTGGTGAGCGATGTGCTCTACCGTGGCCTCCAGCGAAAATTGTTGTCGTCGCGCATATCGCCCGGGCGCCACAAGGACATAGAAGGCGTCGAAGAGATAGACAAGGTCATCGACATCGACCAGTCTCCCATAGGGCGCACGCCACGATCCAATCCCGCAACATACACGAAGTTGTTTGACGCCGTCAGGACGCTCTTCGCGAGCGTGCCGCAGGCAAAGGTTCGCGGTTACAAACCCGGGCGCTTCAGCTTTAACGTAACGGGCGGGCGTTGCGAGGCGTGCAAGGGCGAAGGAGTGGTCAAGATAGAGATGCACTTCCTTCCCGACGTGTATGTGACGTGCGACGTCTGCAAGGGGAAGCGCTACGACCGCGAGACACTGGAGATACATTACAAAGGGAAGAACATCCACGAGGTTTTGGAGATGACGGTCGAGGAGGCCATGGCCCTCTTCGCCAACATTCCGACGATCAATCGGCAGTTGCGGATTCTGTCGGACGTTGGGCTCGGCTACGTAAGGCTCGGACAGACCGCGACGACGTTGTCGGGTGGAGAAGCGCAGAGGATCAAGCTCGCGAGAGAGCTCGCGAAGAGGGCGACCGGCAGGACGCTGTACCTCCTCGACGAGCCGACTACGGGCCTTCACTTCCACGACATCAGCAAGCTCCTCGAGGTGCTGGACCGGTTGGTGGAAGACGGCAATACGGTGGTGGTGGTCGAGCACAACATGGACGTCGTGAAGGTCGCGGACCATATCATCGATCTCGGTCCCGAGGGCGGAGACAGGGGCGGGGAGCTGGTGGCGTGTGGTTCCCCGGAAGAGATCGCAGCCTGCAGGCGCTCCTACACCGGGAAGTACCTGTCCGAAGTCCTTGCTTAACTTTTGGGGCTAGGTCTTTTTTTAAAGTTTAAGAGGGGTCTGGCAACGTCTACCGCTTTAGCGGTAGACGGTGCCTGACCCCTTTGGACGGACGATCGACTTAAGAAAAAAGACCTGTTCCCAAAAGTTAAACGTCTGAGGGGCACTAAGTGAACAAGAATCTCGCCGCGAAACTGGAGACGTTGCCAGCCCGGCCGGGCGTTTACGTTTTCAAGGATTCCGCGGGTCGTGTTATTTATGTTGGAAAGGCGAAGGAACTCTCGAAGCGCGCGCGGTCGTATTTCCAAAAAGGCGCATCGGGCGACCGCAAGGGCGAGGCTCTGCGGGAGAAGATCGTCGATCTGGAGGTCAACGTCTGCGAGACCGAGGTTGACGCACTCATACTCGAGGCAACGCTGATCAAGAGGTTCAAGCCCAGATTCAACGTGGTGTTGCGCGACGACAAGAGTTACCCGTACATTGCCATTTATCAAAACGAGAAGTTTCCTCGTGTCATGCTCACGCGCGGCAGACACGTCAGGGGCGTGAAGTATTACGGGCCGTACGTGGACGCCCGCGCCGCGCGAGATACCGTGCAGTTTTTAAAGAAAGTATTTCCATTGCGGCGCTGCACGGGCGCGAGGCCGGGGCAAAAACGGTCGGCGCCCTGCCTGTACTACGACATGGGCATGTGTCTTGCCCCATGCCGTGGTGATGTCGAACCCGATGTGTACATGCGGCACGTAAATCAATTGTGCGATTTCCTGGAAGGGAAGCACGATTCGGTGTTGCGGGACCTCGACGCGAGGATGAGGGCCGCGGCGCTCGAGCAGAAATATGAGCAGGCGGCGATCATCAAGAAGCAGATAGAATCGGCGCGCCTTGTTCTGCGCCGTCATCGCTCGCGATCATCTTCGCCGCGGGATTACGATGTCATAGGCATCTCGAGCGACGGACTCGAGGCGTGTTTTTCCGTCGCGCGAAACCGTGGCGGATTTCACCTGGGAAACCTGGTGTTCTTCTCCGACATCGCGGACGCGCGCGCGCCCGAGGAGCTGGTTTGTGAGTTTGTGAAACGGTACTACGACAGGGAGGATTCCGCGCCGCGACTGGTGGTGGTTCCAGCCGTGCCTTCAGATGCAGATGGGCTCCTCGATTGGCTTTCCATGCGGCGTGGCGCCCGCGTGGAGATACGGGCGCCGGCGAGAGGCGCGAAAAAAAGCGAGCTTCATCTGGCCGAGTCCAACGCGATGATCGCGCTCGAGGGGGCGAAGATGTCGCGCGCGCGCGACAAAGGAAAGATAGATGCCGCGCTTTCCGAACTCGCGAAGGATTTATCTTTGAAGCAGTTCCCACTGCGGATCGAATGCTTCGATATCTCTACGTTCGCGGGCGCCGCTTCGGTGGCTTCGATGGTGGTCGCAAAGATTACAGGAAATTCGCCATCAAGTTCACGCCTGGCGTTGACGACGTCGGCATGATGCGCGAAGTTCTTTACAGGCGTCTGGATCGTTATCAGAAGGAGCTCCTACGTGAGCCCGAAGAGAACGGCCCGCAACGCGCCAGTTGGGCCAGAAAGCCCGACCTCGTAATCCTCGACGGAGGAAAAGGGCAACTCAACGCGGGCCTGGACATTATCAAACTGCTGGGGATAGAGGGCGTAGAGATCATCGCGCTCGCAAAACGGCTCGAGGAGGTTTATCTTCCCGGCCGCAAGCTCCCGGTGATTCTTCCGCGGGACTCCGAGGCGCTTTTTCTCCTGCAGAGGATAAGGGACGAGGCGCACAGGGTCGCGGTCTCGTACAACAGGTTGTTGATGGAGCGCGCCACGTCGAGTTCGTGGTTGGATAACGTATCGGGCGTTGGCCCTGCCCGAAAAAAGGCGCTCATAAAGCACTTTGGCTCACCCCTGCGGGTCGCCGAAGCCACGCTCGACGAGCTCAAGGAAGTAGCTGGAGTGCCCGACAAAATCGCACAATAAAGTCGAGAAAGATAGAAGACCCGCCAAACCGAAAAAAATTCACAATCTCACAACTTCAGCCGTAAGGACAAAAAATGGCTTTCCTTTCCCCTTTGACATCTCTCTCTCTCTTAAAATAGGGCTGTGGCAGGAAGCATGTGAACTTATGTTGAGAACGGGTGTCCAGTTATGATGAGCGTGCACCTTGAGGGGAGATGGTGTTGATGCGGCTAATTATGTATGTGGTGAGAGAAGCACGAACTGCTCGAATAATGGGGAATATTGGGCCCTCATGAGACACAATGGAACAAGTTGGGTGAGCTGGAGCAGGAATAGGAACTGGAATGAGACTGGTGTTGGGTTTGATTGGGATACTGATGATTACTACAAGTACATTCCGAAGAGTAACACTGAAGGCTGGATAAGGCCGGGCAGTGGCTAGAAAGTGCACAAAATGAGGCAAAACGTCAAACAGGTGAAGCAACACATGAAAGGGGAGTGGTAAAGATGAAATCGAAAAAGAAGTCCCCTAGCCACTTCATGGTTATATTTATAGCCATGAGTATGGCCGCAATGGTCTTGGCTTCAGGCGGGTGCAGGGGTGAAAAGAAACAGACGAAGGCGGTTGATAAGGATGTCAAGCCAAGTGAGGCTTCTGAAACAACCGGTTTAATAACCAAGAGCAATTCATTCGACACGTATGTCAGGGCTATACAGGAAGGCAAAGAACCATGGAGTCCAACCCCACCTGTCAGCCTGGAGAAGGCCGAGAAGGAGGTCGGCATCAAGGCGAGGTTTCCAAAGGAGACCCTTGGGGGGAAGCTGAAGACGGTTTACATCAATAATACTGCTGATGGCCGCAAGGGAATCTGTTTACGATACACCAGTGGTTTCAGCATAGGAGAGGATGTATTGAAAAAGAAGCCGGACTACAGGGCATTTATCGCTTCCGACGTGAAGGAAAGGACACGCTGCTCGAAGGTCATCGGCGCTGATTATCACATAGTGAATGTGGCCGGATTTGAGGGAAAAGCAAAACCTCCATATGAGTTCGTCGGCTTTGACGGTAACACTTACAGGCTGCCGCCGGATGTCTGCTGGTGGGAAGACGGGGTCGAATACGCGATTGTTCCCTGGAAGCTGGGCTTTACGGAAGAGCAGCTCATAGAAGTCGCGGAATCAATAATTTGGGATTAATCAGGTCAGACTCAACCGCAAGGTCGTTTAATCGATGAGTCGTCAAAAGAAGTGGACTTTCGCACTTTTTGACCCAGTCCGCCTAACTCTTTCTCTCTCAAATTCTATCCGCTCTGTCCGCTCCAAGCAATAGAGAATTCATCATCGCAA
>PHEX01000038.1 GCA_002843005.1 Candidatus Anoxymicrobium japonicum
AGGATTAAGGTGGGGGGCGAGGTACCCCCCTGACAAGGGGGGCTAGGGGGGTTCTGCCCCAACCCTCTCCCACCCCACGCGCTTCGCCCGCGGTGACCCTTAGCGGTAAACGTTGCCGGACCCCTCTTAAACTCAACTCTTTACTCCAATTCTGATATATACTCTTGGTATGTAAGATGTGCTTTCTATTACCGGGAGGAAATGAACGCATGATAATCACCTGTGAAAAAAACAAGCTGAACAGCGCGGTACAGGCGGCATTGAGGGGTATTTCAGGCAAAGTCACAATGCCGATCTTGTCAGGGTTGCTGTTTACAGCGGAGAATGGAAGGGTTGCGATCAGCAGCACAGATCTCGAGATAAGTGTGCGCGCTGAACTTGACGCTGAAATCTCAGAAAGCGGATCTACGGTGGTGTCGGGGCGGCTGGTGGGGGATATTCTCAAGAACCTCCCCGGTGGAGACGCGCAGATCGAAACCGACGAAAAATTTTTAACAATCAAATCATCCGGTGGGGAATATCGCATCAGGGAGATGATGCCGGAAGATTTTCCACGCATTCCAAAGTGGGAAGGTGAATCGTTTCTCAAGGCGCCGGGCGGAGAATTCATGGTGGCGGTACAGCAAGCGTCAAAGGCTTCTTCAAGCGACGAAAAAAGACCGGTGCTCACAGGGATGCTCGTGGAGAAAAAAACAGGGGAATCCTCCAGCCTGAAGCTTGTCGCGACAGATAGTTACAGGCTTGCGTCGAAAGAGATAGACGTTGTTGGATCGGTATCTGAGTGGGAAAACTGCATAGTGCCCGTGAAGACAATGAATGAAGTCGCGAGACTCATCGGGGGAATTGACGCGGAGATAGAGATAAAGATGCAGGAAAAACAAATTTTGTTCAGACTGGGGGAACTGGTTGTTGCCAGTAGGCTCATAGAGGGACAGTTCCCAAACTACAGTCTGCTCATTCCAAAGGGTGAAAAGACCAGGGTAACCGCGCCCAAAGAAGAGCTGGCGGCGGCGCTAAAGCGGGCGCTGATATTTGGTCACAAAATAAGAGTGGGAATATACAGTGATCATCTGCGCGTGATGACGGAAACCCCGGACAAAGGCGACTCAAAAGAAGACGTTCCCGTCGAGACAATCGGCGAAGAAATGGAGATTGGCTTCAATGGAGCGTATCTATTGGAGGGAATTATTGGCGCTGAGAGCGAGAATGTGGACATAAGGTTTGACGACCCACAGAAGCCGGCTCTGGTGAAAACGGAAAACAGCGAGAAATATAACTATGTTCTCATGCCTGTCAGACTCGGGCAGTAAAAGAACAAAAGCGCCGGGCGGCGCGGTGAGACAACAACCTTGAGACTGTCCAGGCTAGAGTTAATCAACTTCAGAAATTACGCCCGCCAGGAAATAAACTTCTCAGAAGGCCGGAATATAGTAACAGGCCGGAACGCGCAGGGAAAGAGCAACTTGCTCGAGGCCATCTATCTTCTCTCTCACCTGAGATCAAACCGTGCCATGAGGCTTAGAGAGTTAGTGAAGGACGGAGAAGGACAGGCCGCGCTACGGGGGGTTGTGAACGACCAGGGGGACAGAATCAACCTGAAGATGGCGCTTGGTCCACAGGGCAGAAGCGTAGAGTTAAATGGCCGCAAGACAGGAAACACCACAAAAGCCGCCGGGGCGCTGAAATGCGTCCTTTTTACACCTGACGACCTGTACCTGGTAAAAGGTGACCCGTCGAGGAGAAGAAATTACTTCGACGAAACAATGGAAGAGCTGGGGCCGACGCAGGCCGATGCGGTGCGCCAGTACAGACATATATTGCGGCAGCGCAACGCTCTCTTGCGGAGGTGGGAGGGTCATGGCGCCAGCCTGGAGAGCGCGCTAATTCCGTGGACTGAAGCGCTCGTGTCGAGCGGCGCCGCAATAATAGTAGAACGGCTGAGAATGCTGGAAGAGATAAGTCCCTGCCTCAGGGAAACGTACAAAGCGATTTCAGGAGAAGAAAAAGAGCTGGAAGTGAGGTATCACGGAACCGTGGCGTTGTCTTCATCGGAAGCCGAGGTGGCGACCGCGATGAAGATCGCTCTGGAGAGGTGCGCGAAAGCGGAAAAGAAGATGAGAACGACAACTGTTGGGCCACACAGAGACGATGTTGAAATAAGGTTAGGGGGAAGAGCGGCGCGCGCCTCGGTTTCACAGGGGGAGCAAAGAACAATCGCTTTTTGCCTCAGGGTCGCCCAGAAGAAATATCTGCGCGAGCGGACAGGGAAAGAGCCGGTTCTGCTGCTGGATGACGTTCTCTCGGAACTTGATGAAAGAAGGAAAAACAAAGTGCTGGAACTCGCGGGCGCGGAGAGTCAGGCTATCATCACAGCCACCGGATTACCGCCATCCAACAGGAGGTCTTTAGAGAAGGTTTTTGTGGTCGAGGACGGGAGGGTCTCGTCGGTTGTCTGATATAGAGAGCCTCGGCAGTATCCTGTCGAAAGGAAAATTGCCTGATTTCAAAAAGAAGAAGCAAAAACTCGCGTTGCTCACCGCCAACTGGAAGTATCTGGTCGGAGAGCGTAATGCCGCGCACAGCGTTCCCACGAAACTTGCGAGGGGGACGCTCACAATATCCGCGGACAGCCCTGCGTGGGCGTCTGAGTTGTCAATGACGACAGAAAGCTTGCTGCGACGGATTAGCGGAAGCACGAGCGAGGGGCTGGTGACAAAAGTGAAAATCCGCGCGCGCGGCGGCGCGCCCGTGGAAGGCGTGGCCTCGACAGAAAGGGGCGCCGTGAAAGAGGTGGCGGTGAATAGAGAGCTTGACGAAAAGACAAGGCGGGACATCAACGCCATTGAAGACGAAGAGATGCGCCAGGCGCTGACCAGACTGGCACGCGCAAGCAAAGCAGACGAACAAAACAAGCAAGAAGATCGGTGATTGTTCCCGGCGCTTAAAATCAAGTCGGTCAGCAATGCTATAATAAAGGCGAGAGTTCTACCCGAAAGAGAGCATTCCTCTCCCCGGAGGGCGAGAGAAATCATTTCTCCCCGACAAGGGGGGCGAGGGGGGTTATCCCCCAACAAGATGAGAAAACGCATAATTTGGTTTGACCCCATTATGCGTTTTCTTGGCCGTGAAGAGGGAGAAGCAGTTGGAAGAAAAAGACGTGGAGCAGGCGTATACCGCAAAGAGCATTACCGTCCTTGAAGGGCTGGAGGCTGTGCGGAAGAGGCCCGGGATGTACGTTGGATCCACAGGCACAAGAGGACTGCACCACCTGGTGTACGAGGTTGTTGACAATAGCATTGACGAAGCCATGGCCGGGCATTGCTCAAAGATCTCTGTGACGCTGGAGCGCGACGGCTCGGTAATGGTAATCGACAATGGTCGTGGCATTCCCGTGGGCGAAATAACTCGCTTCAAGAAATCGGCGGTCGAGATTGTGCTGACGAAGCTCCACGCCGGAGGGAAGTTTGGCGGGGGCGGGTACAAGGTCGCCGGGGGCTTGCACGGAGTCGGCCTTTCCGTGGTGAACGCGCTTTCCGAGCGATTGCGGGTACAGGTTTGCAGAGATGGAGGGAAATACAGGCAGGATTTCGAGAGGGGCAAAGCGGTAAGCGGGCTGGAAAAGATCGAAGAGTGCGGAGAAACCGGCACAACCATAATCTTCAAGCCGGACGCAAAGATTTTCGAAGAGATGGAGTTCAAGTACGAGACGATTTCGCAGAGACTGCGCGAGGTCGCCTACCTCAACGCGGGGCTCGAAATCGCGCTGATCGACAGGAGAACCGACGAAGAGAAGTCAAGCTCCTACAAGTATGAGGGGGGAATCGTCGACTTCGTGCTGTCTCTGAACGCATCCAAGGAAACGATTCAGAAACGCACGGCGTACATGACCGGGTCGAGGGAAGACGCTGAGGTGGAAGTGGCTCTTCAGTACAACAACGGCTTCCTCGACAATGTCTTCACTTTCACAAACAACATCAACACGCACGAGGGCGGATCACACCTGGTCGGCTTCAAGGCCGCGCTGACCCGAACCATTAATGACTACGCGAGAACAAAAGGCCTGATAAAGGAGAAAGATCCGAACCTGTCGGGGGAGGACGTGCGCGAGGGGCTTACCGCCATCGTGAGCGTAAAGATGGAAGAGCCTCAGTTTGAGGGACAGACAAAGACCAAGCTGGGGAACCCCGACATCAAAGGGTTTGTGGAATCAACGGTAAACGCCAGACTGGCGGAGTTCCTGGAGGAGAACCCGGCCGACGCCAGGAACATTCTGAACAAAGCGCTGACGGCAAGCAAGGCGAGGTCCGCCGCGCGCCAGGCTCGAGAACTCGTGCGCAGGCAGAACGTCCTGGAGAACAGCACGTTGCCCGGGAAGCTCGCGGATTGCTCGATCAAGGATCCGTCGCTGTGTGAGATATATCTCGTCGAGGGAGACAGCGCCGGCGGTTCGGCGAAGCAAGCAAGAGACAGGAGTTTTCAGGCCATCCTTCCTTTGAGAGGAAAAATCCTCAACGTGGAGAAGGCCGGGCCGAGCAGGGCGTTCTCTTCGCTGGAGATACAGGCGATCATAACCGCCCTCGGGACCAACGTGAAAGACGAGTTTGACATCTCAAAAGCGCGGTACCACCGGGCCATCATCATGACCGACGCGGATGTGGACGGCGCTCACATCAGGACGCTTCTCTTGACGTTTTTCTACCGGTACATGCCGGAGTTGATAGAGGAAGGATACGTCTACGTCGCGCAGCCGCCGCTCTACCGCCTGACTATTGGGAAGAAACACTTCTACGCGTACGACGATGCCGAAATGGATAGAGTCATCAAAGAAAACGGCGGCAAGAAGGCGCAGATGCAACGGTTCAAGGGTCTCGGCGAAATGAACCCGGAACAGCTCTGGGAGACAACGATGGATCCTTCCCGGCGGAATCTCCTGCAGATCAAAATAGAGGACGCCGTAGAGGTGGACACGATGTTCAACACGCTTATGGGAAACGACGTGGAATCGCGCAGGGCTTTCATACAAGAACACGCCTCGGACGTGCGCTTCCTGGATATTTAAACACGATGAGAGCAAACAGGGAAAGGAAAAAAGCCAGGTGATAGACCCTGTCGGCGGGAGGCTGGAGCCGGTAGAGCTGCAGGATGAGGTTCAGCGCTCGTTCCTGGAATACGCGATGAGCGTTATAACACAGCGCGCGCTTCCAGACGTTAGAGACGGGCTCAAGCCGGTGCATCGACGGATTCTCTATAGCATGGGGGATTCGGGGCTTACTCCTAATCAGCCACACAGAAAATGCGCCCGGGTAGTCGGTGACGTCATGGGCCGTTATCACCCACACGGGGACGCAGCTATCTACGATACGCTCGTCCGCATGGCACAGGATTTTTCCTGTCGTTACGAGCTTATCGATGGGCACGGGAACTTCGGGTCGATCGACGGCGACAGCGCGGCGGCCATGCGATACACCGAGGCCCGCCTGGCTTCTGTCGCGCTCGAGCTGCTGGAGGACATCAAGAAAGAGACGGTCGATTTCATCGACAACTATGACGGGTCGATGCAAGAGCCCGTGGTGCTGCCGGGGAAATTCCCAAACCTTCTCGTAAATGGCGCGAGCGGCATAGCGGTGGGAATGGCGACCAATGTGCCACCGCACAATCTGGGCGAGGTTGTGGACGCAACCTGCGCGTACATAGACAACCCGGACATCAGCCTCGCCGATTTGATGAACCACCTCCCGGGCCCGGACTTCCCGACCGGCGGGCTCATCATGGGGGAAGAGGGAATCTTCCAGGCGTACAGCACCGGCCGCGGGATTATCCGTGTGCGGGCGAGAGTTCACTATGAGCAGATAAAGGCCGGGCGTCAGAGGATCGTGGTGACGGAAATTCCCTACCAGGTCAACAAGTCGAAGCTGACCGAGAAAATCGCCGAGATAGTCAAGGCCAAGATAGTGGTGGGGATATCAGATTTGCGGGACGAGTCGGACCGAAGCGGAATGCGGCTCGTCATCGAGCTCAAGCGCGAGATCGACCCGGACATCGTGCTGAACCAGTTGTACAAGCACACGCAGATGCAAAGCTCCTTCGGGATAATAATGCTCGCGCTGGTGGATGGAGTGCCACGCACGTTGCCGGTAAAGCAACTTATCGAGAAGCAGGTCGAGCACCGACAGAAGATTATCGTCAGGAGAACGGAGTTCGACCTGCGGAAAGCCGAGGAAAGAGCGCATATCCTCGAGGGCCTGCTGATCGCGCTCGACCATCTGGACGAGACTATCGCCCTGATAAGAAAATCAAAAACGGTCGAGGAGGCGCGCACCGCGCTTCAAACGCGCTTCGAGCTCACAAGTGAGCAGGCACAGGCGATACTCGACATGCGCCTGCAGAGGCTAACGGGCCTCGAGCGCCAGAAGATCAAAGATGAGATGAAGGAGCTGCGGGACAAAATAATAGAGTACAAGGCGATCCTTGCCGACCCCGAGCGAGTGCTCCTCATCATCAAGGAAGAACTCGAGGAGATGAAACGCAAGTACTCCGACGAGAGGCGAAGCGAGATCGTGGGGCGCTTGGACGACCTTTCTATCGAGGACCTGATCGCCGAAGAGGAAATGGTTGTAACTATCACTCACTCGGGGTACGCGAAACGTCTCCCGGTGACGACTTTCCGCAAGCAGAAACGCGGGGGCAAGGGCGTTACCGGCATGGATCTCAAGGAAGCTGACTTTGTGGAGCATCTGTTTATCACCACCACACACCACTTCATGCTCTTTTTCTCAAACAGGGGGAAGGTTTATAAGCTCAAGGTCTACGAGCTTCCAACCGGAAGCCGAACGACCAAAGGGAAGGCGATGGTCAACCTGCTCCCACTCGAGCACGGAGAGAAAATAGTTGAAGTCATCGCAACCAGAGAGTTCAGCCCGGAACAGTTCCTGGTTACCGCGACCAGGAACGGGATAGTGAAAAAAACACGATTTGACCAGTACAATTCAGCCCGCAAGGACGGCATAATCGCGCTGAGGCTGTTCCCGGGCGACGAGATGATAAGGGCCCGACTGACGTCGGGAGGCGAAGAGCTGCTCCTTATCACATCGCGGGGCCAGGCTATCAAGTTCAACGAGAAAGATTGCAGACCGATGGGGAGGGTTTCGGCCGGCGTGAAAGGCATTACTCTCAACAAGGGCGATAGCGTGCTGACAATGGAGGTGCCCGAGGAGGGCGCCGACGTCTTTGTCCTCACGTCAAATGGTTACGGAAAACGGACTTCGGCCAGGCTGTACCCGGCGCGTAAGCGGGGAGGCAAGGGAGTCAGGACTATAAAACTGACGGAGACCAAAGGAGTTCTGGCGGGAGCGAGAGTCGTCAGAGACAACCAGGAACTCGTCGTCGCGTCACAGGAGGGCATCGTTATCAGGGTTTCCGTCAATGGGATACCCCGAACCGGGCGCGCCACGCAAGGCGTGAAGGTCATGAGAGTACAAAAAGAAGACAGGGTAAGCGCGATCGCTCTAATGGTGGCAGACAATAGCGGCAACGGTGTCGAAGAGGAGTTTGACGCGGAGGAAGACGCTTGAGAGGCTTCAGCGGCGCTTGCCCGTTGTGCCCCGCAATGATACTTTACGAATCCGGCGGGCCTATAGCTCAGCAGGTTAGAGCGCGCCCCTGATAAGGGCGAGGTCGGTGGTTCGAATCCACCTAGGCCCACCAGCTAAGATATTTAGCGTGTTTACTGCGTAGAGGGCATAATGGGGTCAAACCATTTTATGCATAATGGGGTCAAACCATTTTATGCGTTTTCTCAAGGGTGGACGGATTCTCCAGAGGGAGACTTTGCGAAGAAGAGAAAATATCAAATAGGGTTGTCCGCACGAGACCTGGCAGGAGAAATCATGCAAGAACAGAGGATTGAAGACAGGCTAATCTGCGCACTGGATGTTGACACACTCGACAAGGCCAAGAGTATCGTCGATAGGCTGGATGGCGTAATATCTTTTTTCAAAGTAGGCATTGTTTTGCAAATAGCAGCAGGGCAACAGGCCATCGACTATCTTTTGGAAAACAACAAGCGAGTGTTTCTAGACCTGAAATACTATGATGTTCCAGAAACCGTCGAGAAGGCCGTCAAGTGCGCTACAGAAAAGGGAATAGCGCTTCTAACAATACATGGCAACGGAGAAATCATTCAGAAGGCTGTTCACGGCAAGGGCAATTCCGGCCTAAAATTGCTTGCTGTTACGGTACTTACAAGCTTGGACTCTGATGATTTGCACAATATGGGGTATGAATGTTCCGTTGAGGAACTTGTGATGCATAGAACCAGAAAGGCAGTTGAGTATGGTTGTGATGGCGTCATTAGTTCTCCAAATGAAATCAAGATGATTCGAAACGAAGTAGGCCCTCGCCTTATAATAGTGACTCCTGGAATACGGCTAGACGAAAGGCGAGATGACCACAAACGCAAGGCCGAACCGGCGGACGCCATTCGCGATGGCGCCGACTATCTGGTTGTTGGAAGGCCAATAATTCAAGACAAGAACCCAAAAGAAGCCGCCCTCCGCATCATAGAGGACATGAGTCGAGGAGTTTGAGCCTAGCAGAAGGAACGGGCTGCGCACTGGCCACCAACGGTTCTGGAACAGGTCGGACGCACCATTCTGTATTCCATATTTTACAAACGGTCTACCCTGGCGCGGCGTTCACTATTCACGGGCGTTTGCCCACTGTTTCCGACGTCACCTTCTAACCCACTATTCTGAGTTGAGCGCGGCACGGGTTTCCATGTCCGCGTATGTTTTTCCATATAATCTTTCCCCCCCCGCAAAGCGAGGAGTGTTTTCTTCGACCGACGTCTCAAGTCCGCGAGCGGAGGGCGGGGAAGACATGGAAGACATCGCAGTTCGTTTGCGCTCCGGCATCAAACTGGATAATCTACCGCTGTGAGGGAGAAGCGCGTCTGATTAGATGGAGGAGAGACTGTTGACCGAGAAATTTGACGCCGTTGTTATCGGCGCGGGCATCGCGGGGCTTGGTGTGGCGGGGCTGCTGCAGCGCTCGGGCATGAAAACCGTTTGCGTCGAGAAAGACCAGCGGGCCGGCGGGCGGATGCAGGGCTACGATCTCGAGGGTGGATGGCGCCTGGATATCGGCCTGCATATGGCGGAGCTCGGCGACGCCTCTGAGAGCGATGAGATAGTCAAGGCGGTCGGCGGCGAGGTCGAGTGGGCCAGATTCACCGACACAATAGAGATCTATCGAGAAGGGAAGTGGCAGTCGGTTCAAGAGATGATAATCGCCGCCCCGCAGGACATCGATGAGATTAGGCGAATGATGAAACTCATTGTAAAGATGGACGATCCCACGCTGGAGGCGACTGACCTTTTGGGCTGGGGGGACTGGCTCGACGCGAACACGGCCTCATCGGTGACAAAAGAACTTTTTACAATAAACGGCATGATAATGACCACGGTTCCGGATCCGTATGAGATGTCGGCGGGGGAGATCCTGTACATCGCGCGCGAAAACCTGCGCTCAAAGAGGCAGTTCCTGACGGCCGCATACCCAAAGGGCGGGATGCTCGGCATTATCGACCCTCAACGCGAGGCGTTTGAGAAGGCCGGCGGAGCGCTGAGGCTGAACACCGAGGTGGACTCGGTGCTTTTTGACGGCAACATGGTAAAAGGCGTGGCGACCAGAAAGAAAAACCTCTCGCCGTACACCAACGGGTTTTACATGGATGACCTCGCGATGATCGAGGCCCCGGCCGTTGTATGCGCGCTACCGCTCTGGAGTCTGGACGCTATTCTCGACATGAACCCCATGACCGCCGTCTTGCCCGAGTGGTGGGTCAAGAGATGCGAGGATCTCAAGTACGAGACGACAGGGCTTATCGGATACACTATCGCGCTCAGAGAACCCGTGTACGACAAGCCCAACTTTCTGTCCGCGCTCAAGCTCGACCACACGGGCGCGCCTTTCCAGGCGTTCGTGCCGTCGGCGTTCGACCCCGGGGTGGCGCCCGAGGGAAAGTCTCTCATGCAGACCGACTGCGTGGTCGAGGTGGAACAGATATTCGACAAGTTCGAGCTTGCCAGGTTGCTCGACTCCATGTGGACGGACATCGGCGAGATGTTTCCAGGGATCGACGAGAAAGTGGAGTGGAAGTTCGCGTATAAATGCATCGGGTGCGACGGACTGGCGCGCAAGCCCGGGCAGGTTGGCGCGTTCAAGCCGGACGTGGTGGCGCCCGGAGTTCAGGGCCTGTACTTCGCCGGCGACACGTACCGCGGGCGGGGCCTCGCGCTGAACAGCGCGGCGTTGTCGGGCAAGATGTGCGCGCAGAAGGTGCTCGAGAAGTACGGGCCGTGAGCGGTGCGTTGACACAACTGACGCGTGGGAGGGAAAGATGCTCGGCGCAAAGACGGTTGCCCGCGCCAAGATAAACCTGTTTCTTCAGGTCAAAGAGCGGCGGGACGACGGCTATCACAACATCAAGTCGATTATGCAGACGCTCGAGCTCTCGGACGAGCTTTACTTCAGGCGCACGGATGGCGCTTCGGACAAAGTTGTCATCCGCTGCAACGACGCGGGCGTGCCGCCGACCGGCGACAACCTCGTGTCCAGGGCGATCGACGCTTTTGAGGAACACACACGCGTCATGGGCGTTGACGGGGTTGACGTCACTATCAACAAGAGAATTCCTGTGGGCGCGGGGCTGGGCGGAGGAAGCGCGGACGCGGCGGCGGCGTTGCTTGCCATGAATCACATTTATGAGCTCGATATGCCGATGAAAACGCTCATGGACATCAGCGCGCGGATCGGCTCGGACGTGCCTTTTTGCTTGAGCGGCGGAACCGCGCTCGCGACCGGTCGAGGGGAGCTGATTCAGCAGCTTGATTCCCTGCCTCCTCTGCAGGTCATTCTTGCGTCGACCGGCGACGAGGTCTCTACGGGCGAGGTGTACAAGCGTTTCGATGCCCTGGTGGAGCAGGGCCGCATTGGTCCCAGCGATGAGCTGGACGAGCCTCTCGACGCGCTGTTGCGCGGGATAGAAAAGCACGAATTCGATGTTATCTATCCTGCCTTGCGGAACAATCTTGAATCTGCAACGATAGCCACGGACAAGGTGGAGGAGTTCAAGGATTCCGCGATTCGCGCAGGGGCGGTAACGGCAATGATGACGGGAAGCGGATCGACGGTTTTCGCGCTCGTCACGGGCATGGAGCAGGCGGCGCAGGTTGCGTGGGAGCTCGAGAAAGCGGCGCCTGTCACCATAATCACCAGCTTCGCCGGCAAAGGAGCGGAGATCGTCGCGTAAAGCGCAGACGGACTCTGGGGCGTAGCCAAGCGGTAAGGCAGCGGCCTTTGGAGCCGCCATCGGTGGTTCGAATCCACCCGCCCCAGCCATATAGCAGGAGCCATATAAAAGATACCGGGTCGTTTAACTTTCGAAGCAGGTCTTTTTTCTAAAGTTTAAGAGGGGTCTGGCACCGTCTACCGCTAAAGCGGTAGACGGTGCCTGACCCCTCTGGACGGACGATCGACTTTTAGAAAAAAGACCTGACCCCAAAGTTAAATCGGAGAAGTGATGGAAAATAACAGTGAAAAAAAGAACACGCGACTCGCGGTGGTTGTCCTTGCGGCGGGGAAGGGGAAGCGCATGAACTCCGGCGTTCCCAAGGTTCTTCACGAGATCTGCGGACGCCCGCTCATAGGATACGTGCTCGAGGCGACCCGTGCCCTTGGAGCGGGAGAAGTCGTCGTCGTTGTCGGAAACGGCGCCGAGGAAGTCGAGCGGGTTGCGGGCGAGGGCTGCAGGTACGCGCGCCAGGCCGAGCAGAAGGGCACAGGCCACGCGGTCATGGTCGCGCTCGAGGAGATGGACGCGCGCTTTGAAGAGGTTCTTGTCCTGGCGGGAGACGCGCCGTTTGTCACGGCGGAAACGCTTCAACGCCTTGTCGAGGCGCGTCGCGAGCGCCAGGCGGCCGCTTCCGTGATGACCGCCGAGCTGCCGGATCCCGGTGGCTATGGGCGGATAGTGAGAACCCCTGACGGCGAGATCAAATCGATAGTCGAGGAAGCCGACGCTACCGGAGAGGAACGCGCCACAAGCGAGGTCAACTCGTGCACTTACGTGTTTGACCGTGCCACGCTGGAGAGAGAAGCGCGCGCGCTGACGACGGACAATGCGCAGGGCGAGTATTACCTCACCGATGTCATTGAAAATTTCACCGCCCTCGGCCAATCGGTCGTGGCGGTTCGGGGCGCCAGGGAGGAAGCTCTCGGGGTCAACAGCCGCTCCCAACTCGCGGTTGCCGGCCGCGTCATGCGCGCCAGGATCAACGACTCGCTGATGGCCGGCGGTGTCGAGCTGGTAGACCCCTGCAACACCTACATCGACTACGACATTGAGATTGGCCGCGATACAGTCGTCATGCCGATGGTGTTCATGACCGGCGCGACGACGGTCGGCAGGGGATGTCACGTTGGGCCATGTTCCTCGATTAACGATTCAATCGTCGGAGACGGCTGTGATATCCAGTTCTCGGTTGTCGACGGCTGCGAACTTTCAACCGGTGCCACGGTCGGCCCGTTCTCGAGATTGCGCCCCGGCTGCGAACTCGGCCAGGATTCCAAGGCCGGTAGTTTCGTCGAGATGAAAAAGACCACACTCGGTCGCCGCGGCAAGGTGCCACACCTTTCTTACATGGGAGACGCGCAGATCGGGGAGGACGCGAACATCGGCGCCGGTAGCGTTACCTGTAACTACGACGGGGAGAACAAGCATCCCACGACCATCGGCGCGCGCGCGTTCATCGGTAGCGATACAATGTTGCTGGCGCCCGTCGATATCGGCGATGATGCTGTTACCGGAGCGGGCTCCGTGATATCCGAGGACGTCCCCGACGGCGCGCTTGGCATCGAGAGGTCCAGGCAGAAGATAATCTCGGATTACGACAGGAAGAAAAAGGGAAAGACGCCCTGAAACAAGAGAAACGCATGACAGTCAAGCAGGGGGGATAGCATTGAGGGAAGTCACCAGGAAAAGGATGATGGTATTTGCCGGAACATCGCATCGCGAACTCGGCGAGGAAGTCGCGGCGGGCATCGGTGTGACACTCGGCAACGTGGACACCTCAAAATTCGCGAATGGCGAGATATACGTCAGGTTCCTCGACAGCGTCCGCGGGGTAGACGCCTTTGTGATCCAGACGTGCTCCAAGCCCATAAACGACAACATCATGGAGCTCCTGCTCATGATTGACGCGCTGAAGCGCGCGTCGGCGAAAAGAATAACTGCCGTCATGCCTTACTACGGGTACTCGCGGCAGGACAAGAAAACGCAATCTCGCGAGCCTATCAGCGCGCACCTGATAGCGGACGTCCTCACGGCGGCGGGCGCGAACAGGGTGCTGTCGGTGGATTTGCACGCGGGACAAATTCAGGGATTCTTCGACTTTCCGCTCGACCACATAACGGCCATGCCGCTGCTGACGAGCTACTTCATCCAGAAGAACCTCAAAGACGTGGTGGTCGTCTCGCCTGACGCGGGCAGGGTCAAGGTGGCGAAGCGCATGTCTGACGTGTTGCACAAGCCCATGGCGATAATGAACAAAGAACGGCCGGGCAAGAACAAGGCGGAGATATTACACGTGATCGGCGAGGTCAATGACAGGACGGCCATCCTTATAGATGACATGGTGGACACCGCGGGAACGATGGTCAAAGCCGCCGACGCGCTCAAGAAACACGGCGCCAAAGAAATCTACGCGTGCGCGACGCATCCCATCCTCTCGGGGCCCGCGATTGAACGCATTGAACGCTCGGAGATCAAGGAGCTGGTAGTCACAAACACGCTGCCGGTGCCCCCGAAGAACAAGATTGATAAAATAACTGTGCTGTCTATCGCCCCACTCCTCGCGAACACCATCACAGCGGTGTTCAAGGAGGAGTCGGTAAGTGAGATTGCGGGAGCGGACAACCAGACGTAACGGAGAGTGGTGAGAGTTGGAACACAAACTGGAAGCAAACAAGCGTGTTGAAACGGGGAAAGGCGTTGCCCGCAGGGCAAGAGCGCGCGGGGAGGTTCCCGCAGTCGTATACGGGTTGGGAGAAGAGTCGGTGTCCCTCACGGTTAGAGACGAGGACTTGACAGAGATCATCAGAAGCGAAGCGGGCCTCAACGTGCTATTGGACCTGCAGATTGCCGACGGCAGGAAGAAAAAGAAGAATCATCTTGTGATGATAAAGGAACTTCAAAAACATCCTGTGAAAAAGACGCTTCTTCACGTAGATTTTCTCAAGGTCGCGCGGGACACCATGATCAACGTAAAGGTTCCTATTTCTCTTACGGGAGAGGAGGACTCGAAAGGCTTGAAATACGGCGGCACGCTACAGCATAATCTCTGGGAAGTTGAAGTCGAGTGCCTTCCCACAGATGTCCCCGACCGCATTATTGCTGATATCAGCCAGAAAGATATTGGAGATCATTTGGCAGTGGTGGATCTTGTTATTCCGCCAGACGTTACTGTTCTGGCTGAACTTGACGACATCGTTCTTTCGATTCTCGCGCCACGCCTGGAGGTAGAGGAAGAGGCTGGCGAGGAGGAGGCTGTGGAGGTCGGCGAAGAGGGAGCGCCCGCCGAGAAGGCCGCGGAGTCGGGGAGCGCGCCGACCGGTGGCCAGAAAGAGTAAGGCGACCCGCGCCGGCTCGAAGCGGCGCGGCGTTCCGTTGCTGGGAGAACCTGGCCGCTCCGGCGCCATTGGCGCCATTGTGCTCGTGGTTGGTCTTGGGAACCCGGGACGCAAGTACAGGTTTACGAGGCACAACATGGGACGCGTGGCGGCCGAGATCCTCATTCACAGGTCGGACGTGCTCGCCCGGGGCAAGTGGCCGGAAGGTGAACTGACGCTCGTCAGTCAGGGCGGCGCGCGCTTTCTGATCCTGACGCCCGAGACGTTCATGAATATCAGCGGGCGCGCCGTCGCGCCGGTCATCGATAGATACAGACTTTCCCCTGAGCAGGTTCTCGTGCTGCACGACGACATCGACCTTCCTCTTGGAGACGTCAGAGTGAAGCGTGGGGGCGGAACCGCGGGGCACAAGGGGCTGGCGTCATTGGTCCAGGAGCTTGGCGCCGGGAGCTTTGCGCGGATAAGGATCGGGGTAGGGAGACCGCCTGAGGCGGTGGACCCCGCCGAGTATGTGCTCAACGGCTTTTCGAGCGAGGAAAGCCCGCGCGCGGAAAAGGCGGTCAATGACGCGGCGGACGCCGCGCTGGCGGCGGTGCTTGACGACGACACGCATCACGAGGAGAAAAAACTTGGTGAGTGAGAAAGCCATTGCGTGGCTCATGGCGGCCTGTGCAATCTTGCTGTTGCTTACTGCCGGATGTGGTTTGCAGACCGACGAGGCCAACAAATATTTGGAGAAAGCGAACGCGCACCAGCAGGAAGCTGAAGCCAACATCGCGAAGCTCAAGACCCTGCCCGGTGAGTGGGAAAAGAATTTCGCGGCGTGGACGATCGGGCCCACGCAAGTTGACGGGGGCCGTGCGCTCATCAAAGCGCGTGAGGTCGACCTGGATGCGTTGGATGTCGCGCTCGAGGAATGGCTGAAGGATATAAAAGCGATACAGAAGCTCGACGTCGACGAGAAGATCAAGGAGTTCTCCGGACTGAAGGTGGCCTCAATCAAGCAGTGGCAGGGCTACTCCGAGATGTGTCTGAGGCCCCTGGTGAAGGCATACGGCGGCCTTCTCGAGACGATCGCCTTGAACCGCCCGCTTGTCGAGCAACAAGATGCCGCGACTGATATTACCAACCTCGTCGCTGAAGCGACCTCCAAGCTCGAGGAGTGTCTGGCTTCTGAGAAACAGACCGACAACTTCTTCAAAGTAAACAAGCTCGGCAAATAAACTTAACTTTGGGAGCAGGTCTAGACGATCGACTTTAAGAAAAAGACCTGACTCCAAAGTTAAGTTGGGACTCGATGGGTGAAACAGCAGAGGAGATACTCGAAAGAGCGCTTGCGTGGGGTCGTTCACGCGCTATCGCCGAGCGCGCGCGCGGCCCGGGCGAGACGCGAGTATTCACGAGCGACGCGCTGGCGCCGCTACTTGCCGCGGTGATGTTTCGCGCTGTCGGCGATCCGCTTGTGGTCGCGGTGGCGCGCGACGCGGCCGCGCTCGCAGCGGACATCGAGTGCTTTATTCCGGGCGAAGCGTTCCACCTTCCACCGGCCGGCCCTGGCGGGGATTGGCTGCGGCCCTGCGATGAGGTTGCCGGACAGAGGCTGAAGGCCGCCCGTGCGCTTTCGCAGGGCAAGGTCGTGGTCGTCGGGATCGAGGCGCTCGTCGAAGGCATGCCCGAAATGTTCGTGGGACCGTGGCCGCTCGCGCTCGAGGTCGGAGAAGAGTTTGACCGCGAGAGCATGCTTCGCTTGCTCGTTGACGGCGGCTATCAGCGAGAGTACACGGTTGACGGTTGGGGAAGATTCGCCGTCCGCGGTGGGATACTCGACATCTTTCCATCGACATCGGAAAGGCCCGTTCGCGTCGAGTTGCTGGGCGATCGGATCGAGTCGATCCGCGAGTTCAATGTGGTCTCACAGAGATCGGGAAACCTGATCGATGACGTTGAAATTTTTCCGGCGACAGGCGGAGTTTCTTCACCCGGCTTAAGTGGCGACAATAGATCCACGCTTGAAAGACGCGGCTCAAGAGGGCACTTAGTGCCCCTTTCCATAAATACGGTAACGTATCGAGAGCGTCGATGCGCCGTTCCTGCAAATGGCGCTGCGACCGAGTCGTACTCGGTGAGTACGGCGAGGAAGCGGAACGCAGCAGGCGCGGATGCAGCGGCGTTCGCCCGGATGTCCTGGAAGCGCGCGCGCGCGAGTTCATGAGCAAAGCCGGCCTCGAGCCGCCGGACGAGCCCGTCCTCTCGCGCTGGGGGACGATCGTGGCGGCGGAGACCTTTGGCGCTCCAGAGGCGGGAGAACTCGAGTTTCCGGGCGCCGCCGCCAGAGAGTTCCGCGGCGATCTCACCGCCGCCGTCAGGAACTGGAACGATCTCATGTCGTCCGGCAATGACGTCTTTCTCTTGCTGGACGGAAAGGCGCAGGTCGAACGGATCCATGAGCTCTGGCTCGAGTCGTCCGGGGGGAAAGGCGCGCCGCGGGCCGGAGTTGGCGCGCTTCAGCGAGGCTTCAGTATCCCGGAGCTGAAACTGTCGCTGTTCACTTCCAGCGACCTGCTCGGCGCTCGCGAGAAGCAGAGGCGGCCGAGGCGCGTCTCGAGCGGCACGCCGGTCGTCAGCTACGCGGAACTCGAGGTGAATGGGTACGCCGTCCACATGGATCAGGGGATTGGAATTTACCGCGGGCTGGTCTCGCGGGAGGTAATGGGGGTCACGCGCGAGTACCTCTTTCTCGAATACGCCGGAGGGGACAAGCTCTACGTGCCGACCACGCAACTGGGGAAGGTTCAGCGCTACGTTGGAGGCGAGAACCCGAAGGTGCACAGGCTTCGCGCCCGCGATTGGGCGCGGTCGCGCGCCGCCGCCCGCCGTTCCGCTTCAAAGACCGCGCGCGGGCTTCTTCAGCTCTACATGGAGCGAAAAAGCGCTCGCGGATTTGCTTTCTCGCCCGATGAGCCATGGCAACGCGAGCTCGAGGATGGTTTCCCGTACGAGGATACTCCCGACCAGGCAAGAGCCGTAGTCGAGGTCAAGGCCGACATGGAATCAGAAAGCGTGATGGATCGCCTGATCTGCGGCGACGTCGGTTACGGCAAGACCGAGGTGGCGGTGCGGGCGGCGATGAAGTCCGTGCTCGATTCCAGGCAGGTGGCGCTCCTGGCGCCGACGACAATCCTGGCGCGTCAGCATTACGAGACCTTCCGGGAGCGGTTTGACCCGTTTGGGGTGAAAGTCGAGATGCTCTCGCGCTTTCTGTCGCGCAAGGAGCAGGAGTCGATAGCGCGCCAGGCGAGGCATGGCGAGATTGACATCCTCATTGGAACCCACCGAATGCTGCAGAAGGACGTGGCTTTCAAGACCCTGGGTTTGTTTATCGTGGACGAGGAGCAAAAGTTCGGGGTCGCGCACAAGGAGCGTCTGCGGCGGCGCTACAGGGACGTGGACACGTTGACGCTGACCGCGACGCCGATTCCAAGGACGCTTCAGATGTCGCTCTCCGGGATCAGGGATATAAGCATCATAGACACGCCTCCTGAGGACAGGCGCCCTGTTGTTACTTACGTCGGCGAGTTCGACATGAAGCTCGTCCGGCGCGCGGTGAATTACGAGATCGCTCGTGGCGGGCAGGTCTTCTACGTGCACAACAGAATTGCGAGCATCAGGCATGTCGCGGAGACGTTGCGGCATGCGTTCCCCGAAATGTCAATAGCGATCGGGCACGGCCAGATGGACGAGGACGAACTGGAACGCGTAATGCTCGAGTTCGCGGATGGCGCGCACGAAGTGCTCGTTTGCACGACGATCATCGAGTCCGGCCTGGATCTGCCAAATGTGAACACGCTCATCGTTGACCGCGCGGATCTTCTCGGGCTCGCGCAGATGTACCAAATAAGAGGGCGCGTCGGGCGCTCGCGCGTTCGGGCGTACGCGTACATGTTCTACCCGCGCCGCGATACGCTCTCAGACACGGCAGTCGCGAGACTCGCGACCATAAACGAAATGACGCCGCTCGGCTCCGGGATGCGCGTCGCGCAGCGCGACCTGGAAATACGCGGCGCGGGCAGCCTGCTGGGAGCGGAGCAGAGCGGGCAGATAGAAGCCGTCGGGTTTGAACTCTACTGCGAGCTCTTAAAGGAAGCGGTCGAAATCCTCAAAGGCGAGACGCCCGAGGCCACTATCCCTGAGGCCGTGGTGGAATTGCCCGTTGACGCGTATATTCCCGACGATTACATAGCGGATCAGGAGATCAGGGTCGAGGAGTACCGCAGGCTTATTGTGGCAGGCAAGAGTGGAACGATCGATGAGTTTGCCATTGAAATCGAGGATCGTTTCGGCGAAGCGCCGGTGCCCGTGAAGCAGCTTTTAGAGGTCGAGCGCCTGAAGCGGAATGCGGCTCGGGCGGGTATCGTGTCAATTACCATGAAGAAAAACGAGCTCAAGCTCGAGTTCGACGAGGAAGAAGAGCGCGCGATGACAATGGCCGCGTCTTTCGCACAGAGAGAGGGGATCGTTGGAGAGGGATGCGTCTACACGGATAGTGAGTCCTGGACTATATACTTGAAGTTGAGGTTCGAGGAAGCGCACAAGAGACAAGAGCTGTTGTTAAAGTGGTTAAAATCAACTATTGATGATATAATTATGACCGGGGAGACTATCTCCGGCGCTCAAAGGTAGACGGAAAGGTAAACGGTGCCTGACTCCTTGTTCACTTTGTTCAAAGCAGGCGTCGCGCTGGCGCTATCAGTGCTGCTGCTGGCTCTCGCCGGTTGCTCGGGAAGTGCCATTACAGTGAATGGAAACGGCATCGAAAGGGCGCGATTTCAAAGAGAAGTGAACCGAAGGCTTAGCATGGTTCAGAAGGACGACCCCGGGGAGCTCAAAGGGTCACGTGGCGAGAAGTTGAAGGCAAGCACTAAAAGAGAAGTCGCGACGGAGATGATAAAGCGGGTTCTCGTCGATGCGCAGGCAAGGAAACTCGGCGTCGCGCTTCCGGTTGACGCCGTCAACCGGAAGGTAGAGGACGAGCAGCGCAAGGTGGGCAGCGACAGGTTCTTCTCCGACCTTGGCAAGCAGAAGTTGACGCTCGAGGATTACAAGCGCAAAGTCAAAGGAGAATTACTCGTGGACGCGCTCGGGCAGAAGGTTTGCGCCGAGGTGATTGTCTCGAGGGACGACGCCGAGTCGTTTTATCTGACACACAAGAGGTTGTTTACACGCAACGTCATGGTTCACGTTGCCCATATCCTTCTCGATACGCAAGGCGAGGCGGATGCTGTCGCGGCGGACGCGCGCAGGGGAGAGGATTTCTCCCGCATAGCCAAACAGGTGTCAAAGGATAACGCGACACGCGTGAACGGCGGAGATCTGGGATGGATAGAGAAAGGCACGATGGATCCAATGTTCGAGAAAGCGGCGTTTTCGCTGAAATCCGGTGAGGTTAGCGGAGTCGTACAGGCAAGCGACGGGTTCCACGTGATAAAGACGCTGGAGCGCCGCGAGGCCAGCACTCCCCCGTTCTCGGAAGTCGTTCCCGAGGCGATGAAGATGCTGGACAGCCGAAAAAAAGAAGAAATCTTCAGCGACTTCCTACGAACCATTTACGCAAACGCGATCGTCGAGGCGGACGGGGTAGGGAAATGGGATCCACGGATCGGCATGGTGGTAGAGCGATGACCCGACTTAAGAAAAAAGACCTGCCTCCAAAAGTTAGGCGACTTACAGGATCCGTTGACATACCGGAAGGCGTTGGCGAGAAATTCGAAAACCTCGCAAGAATAATGGAAAAGCTCAGGTCGCCGGACGGTTGCCCGTGGGATCTCGAGCAGACGCAGGAGAAGCTCGCGCGCCACCTGCTCGAGGAGGCTTACGAGACGATTGAAGCGATAGATTCGGGCGAATGGAAGCACGTGGGCGAAGAGCTGGGAGACCTTCTGCTGCAGATAGTGTTTCAATCTCGAATCGCCCAGGAGTGCGGGCGTTTTGATCTGGGCGAGGTTGTGGATGGTATCGCTTCGAAGCTCGAGCGCCGGCACCCGCATATATTCGGGGACGTCAAGATTGATACGGCCGAGCAGGTCTCGGTGAACTGGGAGCGCATCAAACGCGAACAGGAAGGCAAGCAAACGGGGATAAATGCGCCGCCAGGGCTCCCGGCGATGCTGGCGGCGGTAAAAGTGCAGAACCACGCCGCGCGCGAGGGGTTTGACTGGATTAACATCGATGGGATTCTGTCGAAGATAGACGAGGAGATCGAGGAGTTGCGCGAAGCGAGGGATAAAGGCGCGACAGAAGCTATCGAGCGTGAGACGGGCGATCTGCTTTTCACGATAGTCAATCTCGCGCGGCGCCTGGATGTGGACCCCGAGCAGGCGTTGCGCCGATCGGTGCGCGAGTTTGTGAGACGTTACGCGTGTATGGAAAAGGAGGCGGACAAGCTTGGCCTGGAGCTGGCCGGCATGAGCCTCGACGAGAAGGATCAATTGTGGCGGGTCGCCAAAACGCAAAAAGGGGTCTGACCTCTTTTTGCACACGAACAGACAGGAGAGGAATATGAGCTCTATATCAGACATTCTTGCCAGGGAGATACTCGACTCACGGGGAAACCCGACGATCGAGGTGGAGGTGCTTCTTTTGGGGGGTGGATTTGGGAGGGCGTCAGTGCCTTCGGGCGCGTCAACCGGGACACACGAGGCGCTGGAGCTTCGCGACGGCGATGACAGCCGCTACATGGGGAAGGGCACGCGCACGGCGGTCAAGAACGTGAACGAGATTATAGGGCCGGAGATTATCGGCATGGACGCGGACGATCAGGGAGATATCGACCGATCGCTGATCAAGTTGGATGGCACGCCCAACAAAGGCAATCTCGGCGCGAACGCGTTGCTCGGCGTGTCACTGGCGGTCGCCCGCGCGTCGGCCGTGGATCACGGAATGCCGCTCTATCAGTATCTCGGAGGGACAAAGGCGAACATACTGCCGGCGCCCATGATGAATGTCATAAACGGCGGCGCGCACGCGGCAAACAATATCGATCTTCAGGAGTTCATGATCTTCCCGCTTGGCGCGTCGAGCTACTCGAACGCCCTGCGCATGTGCGTCGAAACTTACTATGCGCTCAAAGATGTCCTCGAGGCCGCGGGCCACTCGACAGGGGTCGGGGACGAAGGCGGCTTCGCGCCCAATTTGAACTCGACCGAGGACGTCCTCAAGGCGATGATTGAAGCTATCGAAAAAGCGGGATATGAGCCCGGGCGCGATATCTATCTGGCGCTCGATCCGGCGGCAAGCGAGATTTTCTCAGATGGCATGTATGTGCTGGCGGGTGAGGGAAAGAAACTGTCGCCGGACGAGATGGTTGACTACTACTCCGACATCGTGGAGCGCTATCCCATCGTAAGCATCGAAGACGGCATGGCCGAGGAGGACTGGGACGGCTGGAAGGCTCTCACCGACAGGCTTGGAGGCAAGATACAGCTCGTGGGCGACGACCTTTTCGTGACAAAGAAGGAACGCCTGGCAATGGGCATTGAGCGCGGCGTGGCGAACTCGATCCTTATCAAACTCAACCAGATCGGAACGCTTACCGAGACGCTCGAGACCATCGACCTCGCGATGTCAGCCGGCTACAGCGTGGTGGTTTCGCACAGATCCGGGGAGACCGAGGACAACATCATCAGCGATCTGACAGTGGCTGTGGGAGCAGGCCAGATCAAGACGGGCGCGCCGTGCAGGGGCGAGCGGATCAGCAAGTACAACCAGCTCTTGAGGATCGAAGAGAACCTGTACGAAAACGCGGTGTACAAGGGAGCGGAAGCGCTGAGCGTAAAGATATATTAATTCCTCCCCCTTCGAGGAGGGAGGAGAGTCCGTGCCCCCTTTCCCCTGCGGGAGAGAGGGCCATTGGCGGATCCCCCGCGGGCCGTGGCACACGACGGGAGCAGAAGATGGCAGGCGAAACCTGCGGCATCAAGAGCATCAGGGCAAAGATAATCTGCACGATTGGGCCGTCCTCTAATAGCACGGAGATCCTCAGGCACATGATCGGCGCCGGCATGGACGTGGCGCGCATCAACACCGGCCACGCGGACATCGAGGAAGTGCGCCGTTACATCCATGTCTTAAAGAAGGCGAGCGAGTCCTCGAACCGGAGGGTGGGCATTCTGCTGGATCTGCAGGGCCCGAGACTTCGCGTCGGCCCGATCAAGGGGTCGCATCTAGAGCTCGAGGCTGGCCAAAGATTCACCATCACAACTTCACAGAGGCGGGGTGACGAGACGTGTGTGTCTATCGCCTATACAGGACTGACGCAAAATGTTAAACCGGGGGAGAGGATATTCATAGACGACGGGCTCGTCCAGCTTGTGGTCAGAGACATCAGCGGAAACGACGTCAATTGCGAAGTCGTCGAAGGCGGCAAACTGTCACGTGGCAAAGGCATGAATTTTCCGGATTCGAACCTGTCGCTCGCGAGTTTCACAGAGCGCGACAGGCGCTATCTGGAGGCGGGGCTCGAAGCTGGCGTCGATTGGGTTGCGCAATCGTTTGTGCGTTCGCCGGGGGATATCGCGCAGGTGGTTGACGCTGTCCACGACCTGGGCTATCAGGTTCCGGTGATGGCAAAGATAGAAAAGCGCGAGGGAATGGCCAACATCGACGCAATCCTCGACGCGGCACAGGGCATCATGATCGCGCGGGGAGACCTTGGAGTCGAGTTGCCCATCGAGGACGTGCCGCTTATCCAGAAGGAGCTCATCAACAAAGCGGTTCGTGCCGCGCTCCCTGTTGTTACCGCGACGCAGATGCTCGAGTCTATGGTGGACGAACCGCGGCCTACCAGGGCTGAGGCGAGCGACGTGGCAAACGCGATCCTCGACGGCACCGACGCGATTATGCTGAGCGCGGAAACCGCAATCGGGCAATTTCCCGTACAGGCGGTTGAGATGATGGCGCGGATAGCTTCGAGAACGGAACAGGCGGTGGATTACGACCGGGCGCTCGAGGAGAGGGCGCGCCGCGCGCATAGAAATACCGCGGATGCCATAGGCTACGCCGCGTGCAAGGTGGCGGCGGACCTCGGCGCGAAAGCTATAGTGACGATCACACGCGGCGGCTACACCGCCAGGCTGGTGGCTCGCTACAGGCCCCGGGCGCCGATAATAGCGATCAGCCCCAGCGAGGAAGTCATCAATTCGATGTCGCTGGTGTGGGGAGTACAAGGGGTTGTGGCGCCGATGGCTATCGACGTCGCGACCATGATAAAAAACGCCTCGGGCGCCTGCGTGTTGAAGGGCCTGTTGAGAGCCGGAGACCTGATAGTAGTCACGGGGGGATTTCTCGACGAGGAGAGTGGAAAGACCAACATGATACACACCCATACGGTGGCGGAGTAATCCCCCTGACAAGGAAAATTTAGGGGATTAGTGGACGGAG
>PHEX01000039.1 GCA_002843005.1 Candidatus Anoxymicrobium japonicum
ATCTAAGCCCCCGCCAGGCGCGGGAAGCCTACTACGCAAGGGAAGTGGGGGCGGCCGCATGAGCCGCAAAGTTGTGTCCAGGGAACCGGGTGCGGTACACCACTGGTGTGGACTCTAACATGTGGAGAGGTATGTTTTGAAAAAACTTGGTGATTTTTACGTTATGATTTGAATTGGCAGCGGCGTTCGAATGCGAGTATTTATGGAATGGGGCACTAAGCTGGCGGGATGTGGAACTGATTGGGTGACGTTTTCTATATAACAACGCCAATTTATTACGTGAACGACGTGCCGCACATCGGCACGGCTTATACGACCCTGGCCGCGGACGTCATCGCGCGCTTCAAGCGCCAGCAGGGCCGGGAGGTCTTCTTCCTCACGGGAGTTGACGAGCACGGCCAGAAGGTCGCAGGCGCCGCGGCCGACAAGAACCGAAGCCCCCAGTCGTGGGTGGATGGCATAGTCTCGGAGTTCACCGATCTCTGGAAACTCCTCAATATCTCAAACGACGACTTTATTCGCACCACGCAGAGCCGGCACAGTAACGTGGCGCAGTTGTTCATCGAGAAACTCAAGGAAAAAGGGGACGTCTTCCTGGACGCCTATGAAGGCTGGTACTGCGTTCACGACGAGTCGTTCCTGCTTTCAAGCCAGCTCGAGGACGGCGCGTGCCCGGAGTGCCATCTCCCCGCCGAGTGGGTGAAAGAGGAAAACTACTTCTTCCGTCTCTCAAAGTACGCCGATCGCGTCCTTGCCCACATCAAAACCAATCCGGAGTTCGTCCAGCCCGAGTCGCGCCGCAACGAAGTGATCTCCTTCATCGAGTCCGGTCTCAAGGATCAGAGCATCACACGCACGTCGTTCACGTGGGGAATATCGTGTCCGTTCGACGCGCGCCACGTCATGTACGTCTGGTTCGACGCGCTCCTCAACTACATTTCCGCTATCGGCTTTGGGATCGACCCCGCCCGCTTCGAGCGTGTATGGCCCGCCGACTGGCACCTGATGGGCAAGGAGATACTGCGGTTTCACGCGGCGATATGGCCCGCGATGCTGATGGCGGCGGACATCCCGCTTCCCAGGCACGTCTTCGCGCACGGGTGGCTGACCGTTGAGGGTCGCAAGATGTCCAAGTCGCTCGGCAATGTCGTGCGCCCCGCTGATATCGTGGAGGAGTATGGCGTGGACGCTTACCGTTACTACTTCATGAGAGAGTTCTCGTTCGGCATAGACGGAAACTTCTCGCGGCGCACCGTCAGGCAGCGCTACAACGCGGAGCTCGCGAACGACCTCGGCAACCTCGAGAGCCGCGTGTTTACAATGGTAGACCGATATCGCGACAACATCGTGCCCGCGCCAGGCGCGCCCGGCGCCGAGGAAAACATCCTCTCCGAGCGCGCGGCGCAATCGTTTGCGGTCATGGAGGCGAAGCTGGACGCGCTTTCCTTTAACGAAGCGCTCACCGATATCTGGGAGTTCATTCACGCGGTCAACCGTTACGTGGACGTGTCCGCTCCCTGGGCGCTGGCGAAAGACAGTTCCAGGAGCGCGGATCTCGATCGCGTCCTGTACAACTGCCTCGAGGGGCTCCGCCAGATAGCCGTGCTGATCGCGCCGTTCATGCCCGACACAGCGGCGAAAATATGGAATCGTCTCGGCCTGAAGGCCCCCATCGAGTCCGCGCTGCTTCCAGACTCCTCCACCTGGGGTTTGCTGCCGGACGGCCTCACGACGACCCGCGGCGACGCGCTGTTTCCAAGGAAGCTGGAAAACCTTGCCGAGGATCAGCCTTGATACCGGACTGCCACGCGCACCTCGATCTTATCAAGGAAGACACGGAAAGCGTCGTAACGTCCGCGAAGGCGGCTGGCGTTTCACCTGTCATCACAATCGGCTTGAACATCCGCTCGAGCGCGGAGGCGGTAAGAGCCGCCGCAGCGTGCGAGGGCGTCTACGCCGCTGTGGGCATTCATCCGAACGACACCGGCGGCGCCACGTCCGACGAGATCGACCACCTGGAGGAGATGGCGCGCGCAAGCAACCGCGTCGTCGCGATTGGCGAGACCGGCCTTGATTACTACCGCGACAAGAGTCCGGCGGACGCGCAGAAGCAGGCGTTTCGCGCGCAACTCAGGCTCGCGAAGCGGCTGGGTCTGCCTGTCATCGTCCACGACCGCGAGGCGCACTCTGACGCGCTGGCGCTGCTCGCCGAAGAGCTGGACGGTGACGTGCCCGTCATCATGCACTGCTTCTCGGGCGACCGGCACGTACTCGACGAGTGCGTCAGGCGCGACTACTACGTGTCGTTCGCGGGGCAGGTGACATTCAAGAACGCGCGCGAGGTCAGAGAGATGGCATCGCTCGCGCCGGCAAACCGCATTCTCTGTGAGACCGACGCCCCGTTTCTCTCTCCCGAGCCGTTCAGGGGAAAGCCCAACACGCCCGAGCGCGTACGGTTTGTGGCCGAGGCGCTTGCGGCCTCTCGCGGCATAGCGCTCGATGACATGGAGCGACTGCTCGCGGATAACACGTCCCGGGTTTTCGGCGTTCCGATGGAGGAGGACTAAGTGCCCCATTCCATAAATACTCGCAAGCGAACGCCGTTGCATCCACACCCGCCGCGTTCCACTCCTTCCGAGTACGACAAGCGTACGCGTCAGTCGCGCGGCCTTTTAGGGAGCGGCGCACCGACGCTCTCGGTACGTTACCGTATTTATGGAAAGGGGGACTAAGTGCCTCGCGAACGGCTTACCTCCCCACAGATTGTGCGAAGGCTCCTGGTGAGCGAGGGGATCAGGCCGCGCCGCGCGTTCGGGCAGAACTTCCTCGTCGACGCCAACATCCTTCGAATCATCACAGGCGCCGCTGGCCTCAGGTCCTCCGACACGGTGATCGAGGTCGGCCCCGGGCTGGGGGCTCTCACCCAGGCGCTCGTGGAGCAGGTCCGCCATGTTTACGCGATCGAGTTCGACCCCACTATGGTGAAGATACTGGAGAAAGAGTTCACCGGCGCCGATCGCCTCGTCCTGGTTCATGCCGATGCTCTCGCCTTCGACCTCGCGAGCTTCCGGGAGGGCAGCCCTCCAGAGCGCGTGAAGATGGTCTCAAACCTTCCCTACCAGATCGCCGCCACACTTGTGGTGAAGTGGTTGATCAAGTATCCGTGGCTATCCGAGTACACTGTGATGGTGCAGCGGGAAGTGGCCGACCGCATCGCCGCGAACCCTGGAAGCAAAGAGTACTCGGCGGCTTCGGTAAAAATCCAGTACCGCGCTAAAGTCGAGCGCGTAGCCGGGGTATCGCGCAACAGTTTCTACCCGCGGCCGGGCGTGGACTCCGCGGTACTCCACCTCGAGCGGCTGGCGGACGGCGGCGAACGCGACATTCCCCTGGCCTGCGACGAACCGTTCTTCGACCAGGTGGTTACCTCGGCTTTTAGCCAGCGCAGAAAGAAGCTCGCGAACTCGGTAGCCGCCGGAGTGCCTGGAGTGGATCGGGACAGCGTTGTGGACGCGCTTCACGCTATGGGCAGGCACGAAGCGGTGAGGGCTGAAGAACTCTCGCAGGTGGAGTTCACGGAGCTGTCCAATTATCTGCTGGCGCTGACGCGAGCGAGCGAAGGCGTCTTACCAACGAAACAAAGGACGTGAGATTGACTGAAAACCTGACCACGGCAAGGAATGTGAAAACCTGGCACTCCATGAAAACAGACGAGGTCATGTCCGCCCTCGATACTGGCGACAGAGAAGGCCTCTCCGGAGAAGAGGCAAAGCGCCGGCTGGCGGCTTTCGGCCCTAACACTTTCCAGGAGACAAGGCGCAAATCCGCGGTCATCCGCTTCCTCATGCAGTTCAACGACTTCATGATATGGGTTCTGCTGGTGGCTATCGTGATCAGCGGGGCCTTGCTGCGCGAATATATCGACGCGCTGGTCATCCTGGTGATCGTCCTCTTGAACGCGGGGCTTGGTTTCGCGCAAGAAAGCCGGGCGGAGTCGGCGATCGAGGAGCTCAAGAGGTTGGGAGCTCCAACCGCGAAAGTGCTGCGCGGCGGCGCGGAGGACTCGATCCCTGCGCGTGATCTCGTGCCCGGCGACCTGATAATCCTGGAAACCGGCGACGCCGTTTCTGCCGACGCGCGTGTCGTCACCTCCGTGAACCTGCGCGCCAATGAATCGAGCCTGACCGGCGAGTCCGAGGCCGTCTCCAAAAGCGCGAACTCTATCGTCAACGCCAGCGCGGATCTGGGGGATCGCGTCAACATGGTGTTCTCGGGAACTCATGTCGATTACGGGCGCGGGACAGCCGTTGTCGTGGAAACCGGAAGCCGCTCGCAACTCGGCCAGATAGCCGGAATGCTCGATGAAGGCAAGCCCGAGCCAACGCCTCTGCAGGTCGAGCTCAAGGATGTTGGAAAGCGTATCGTGTATATTTGCCTTCTCGTAGTGACCGTGGTGTTCGCCGTCGGTCTCATCAGAGGAAACCCCGTGGCCGCCATTCTGCTTTTCGCTGTGAGCCTGGCGGTGGCGGCGATTCCTGAGGGGCTACCGGCCGTTGTCACCATCACGCTAGCCCACGGAACGCGTGTAATGGCAAAGCAGAACGCCATCATCAGAAACCTCCCGGCGGTTGAAACGCTTGGCTCTGCAAACTACATCTGCTCGGATAAAACAGGAACACTTACTCTCAACAGGATGACGGTGACAGACGCGCTCTTCGCGGACGCTTCGCACTTTCTCATCGGAGACATTCCAGGCGCGCACGGAGAAGAAAAGTGGAAAGTAACCGACGCCTCTCTGTGGAGGGGCGATTCGTACAACCAGATGAAGCGCGCCGCGGCCCTTTGCAACGACGCGCGCCGCGGCCCGGACGGCTGCATCGGCGATTCCACTGAGGTGGCGCTGCTCGAGGCGGCCGAGGCTGGAGGGTTCAAGAAGGCGGATCTCGAGGAGAATCTGCCCAGAGTTGCGGAAGTGCCCTTCGACTCCGACAGGAAGATGATGACCACGGCGCACCGGGATAAAAGCGGCTTCATGGTCTTCTCGAAGGGCGCAGCCGAAGCGGTTCTGGATAAGTGCGACCGGATGCTCACGGACGAGGGCGAGGTTCCATTGACCGGTGAGGCCCTGTCGAAGATGCTGGCCGCAACCTCTCAACTTGGCTCGCAGGCCCTTCGCGTGCTCGCCGTCGCATACCGGAAGCTGGACTCGCTTCCCGGACCGGACGCAGCCGATGATCTCGAGCGCGGCCTGGTCTTTCTGGGGGCGTTCGCAATGAAGGATCCGCCGAGAGCTGAGGTCCTTCACGCGCTCGGCGAGTGCTCTCGCGCGAATATCGGCGTCGCCATGATTACCGGCGATCACAAAGCAACCGCGTCCGCCGTCGCGCGGGAGCTCGGGATCCTCGCGCCCGGGCGGCGTCTCATCGAAGGCCACGATATCGAAAAGATGACGGCAGGCCAGTTGAGCGATCAGGTTGAGAATATCAGCGCTTACGCGCGCGTCTCTCCCGGGCACAAGGTGAAAATTGTCGAGGCGCTCAAGGCGCGCGGGCACGTGGTCGCCATGACGGGCGATGGGGTCAATGACGCGCTGGCTCTCAAGCGCGCGGACATCGGCATCGCCATGGGCATCACCGGCACGGATGTCGCCAAAGAAGCGTCAGACATGGTGCTCGCGGACGACAACTTCGCCACTATTGTGTCCGCGGTCAAGCAGGGCCGCATCATATTCAATAACCTGCGGAAATTTATTTACTTCATGTTGTCATGCAACATCAGCGAGGTGCTGATTGTCTTCATAGCGATGGTTGCCGGGTTCCCCCTGCCGCTTGCGGCCTCGCAGATACTCTGGATCAACCTGATCACCGATGGGGTGCCCGCGCTCGCTCTCGGCATGGATCCACCGGAGATCGACATCATGGAACATCCGCCGAGGAACGCGGACGACAACATCCTCACCGCGTCAAGGCAGTTCAACCTGGCCCTGCATGGCCTGATCATCACCGCCGGCGGGCTCGCGTCATTTCTCCTCGCCCACTACCTGCTCGGCTATTCATGGGCCGACAAATCGATTGGGCTCGACATGTCGCGGACGGTGCTCTTCACAACGATAGTCCTTACGCAGGTGTTTCACTCGTACAACCTGCGCTCGGAGACGCGATCCTTTTTCTCTTCGGCGCCGTGGGAAAACCGCTACCTGTTCGGCGCTTTCCTGATCTCTATCGCGCTGCAGGCGGCAGTGCTTTACCTGCCTTTCATGCAAAAAGTGTTCCACACGCGCTGGCCGTCCGGTCAAGCCTGGCTGCTGATACTGGCGTGCTCGATCGTTCCAATTCTGTTGATCGACAGAATAAAAGTGTTGCGCAGGCGGTAGACGGAGCGGTAGACGGGACCCCTAAAAACTAGCGCGGTTTCTTCAAAGGAGGATTCTCGCCCCAGTCCGCGCTATCCACTTTCTTCCAACCATCAGGAAGCATCTCCAGCACTTTGTCTCGCAGATACTCGCTGTCATTGGGGTCGGCCATGCGGAACAACCTGTCCATTGTTATTTTCTGCTCGAGTCTGTCAATCGAGTACGTCACCACTCCTATCATTTTTACCATCAGCTTCATGCTCTTCCTGTCCCTGTCCAGCCCCTCACACCATTTTTTTAGCATCTCGACCTGTCGGCGGAAGATATTCTCAGGCGTGTTTTCCTGCCCGGGAAAAACCGGCTCGAGGTCGGGCATGAAAAACGGAGTTCCAATGTTTACCTGTATCCCTCCGTCAGAATCCAGGCGCCGGTAGACACCGACAGGCAGCACCGGGCATGGCACCGCGCGCGCGAGGTTGGCTACCCCATACTTGAACGGCCCCAGTTGCCCGTGGGGGAACCTGGCGCCCTCGGGGTGCACAAAAATGATCTTGCCACGGCGCAGGTGGTTGAGGCTTTTCTTGATAGCCTTCGGCGCTTCGTCGGTTGCGTTGCGGTCGATGGGGATGACCCCAAAGTAGTACCAGAGAATCCGGGCGAAAAGCCCCTCTTTGCCTCGTTTGATCTCCTTCTTTCCCCAGGGAATCATTCTGCTGCGTGTCAGAACTTTTCTTAAGGCTATGCCCTCCGCGATAACGTCCACCCCGGTCTGGTGGTTCGTCACCACAATAAACGGGCCCTTGTGCGGGGCTCGCTCCTCTCCCGTATATCGCAGGTTATATTTCTTGAATCTGGCAAGCGCCACGCCGAGAGGCCTGGCTAGAATGACGCGCAACCACATAATTTTCCTTTCAAACGCAACAAAGGGGGCCTGACCCCATTGTTGCGTTTTTTAGCTCTATTGACAACCGATGGCGCCATCAGTGATAAGCCCACTCCGCTTCGCGCTCGTGAAATCGGCGCCGGTGAGATCGCAGTCAGTGAAATCCACCTCGTTCATGAAAGCGCCGATCCAGATCGACTCTCTGAGATTGGCGCCCGTAAACTTCGTCTGGTGTAATACCGCCCGAGCAAAAATGCCCTCGAATATGTCCGCGCCCGTGAAATCCGCGTTCACCAGGTTCGCGTTTCGCATATCCGCTCGATGTATGCTCGCGCCTCGAAGGTTCGCGTTTGAGAGGTTCGCGTGGGTCATGTACGCCTGCTTCAAGCAACACCCCGACAGGTCACACCCCGAGAGATCGGCCACCATCCAGTTCACATAAGTCAGATCCATCCCCTCGAAATCGTGACCGGAGAAGTCCGGCTTCAGGTTCATGTCCCCGCAGCGCCACTCGTTCCAGGCTTTCACTCCCTTTTTCAGAACCTTCAAGTGCTCTTTGTTCGCCATCTCCCGCCCCTCGTAAAATCTAACGTCGCCAAACTTCAAAAATATATCACAAGAAACGCAAATAATTTTATCTGGCCGCCTCCTGAGAGAAGCCGAGAAGAATGATAGCAAAAAGAGTGAACGCCCCCGAGACCACCTGGTACTTCGCGGAAGGTAACACCTACTCCAACTTCGAAGAGTATCTAACCGTACAGAACCCCAACACGTCAGGCACCGTCTACCCCTACCGTCTACCCCTAATTAATCACAAACATCTTGCTGGTGGAGGTAGGCGGGCTCGAACCGCCGGCCTCGGGCTTGCAAAGCCCGCGCTCTCCCAACTGAGCTATACCCCCGAATTCGAATGGCAATTATTGTATCATCTCCGTATCGCGTTTAACTTTGGGGTCAGGTCTTTTTTTTAAAGTTTAAGAGGGGTCAGGCACCGTCTACCTTTCCGTCTACCGCTAAAGCGGTAGACGTTGCCTGACCCCAAAGTTAAATCAGCGCAGGTCTGGTGTAATCCATGGCCAACTTGATTGCCGAGACCAGAACGACCGGCATCATCGCGAATGTGCCTATCAGAGCGACCTGGTTCATGCCGTTCTCAAACCAGTTCATCTCGAGTACGCTCATTGCCGTCGAGAAGTAAAGCGCGAAATAGATAAACAACGGCACGATGTTGACGAGTTTCTCCGATGTCAAGTTCCGCTTCTGAAATACCATGTAAAAGATGAAGACAATGAAGAACGGCGCGAGCCACCAGCCCACGAAGTTGCCGATCGGCACACCGCTATTGCCCTTCCACACGTTGAGTCCCTTGAGGTAGGGGCCACCTCTCTCCCACCACCACCAGGGCGCCACCCGCGCCATTTGCATCCACACTCTTGAAGTCGCCATCGGATCCACCATTAAATCCCAGGCGCATACGAGCGTCGCCGAAGCCGCCGCGATGATAACCCCCCACAAGGTCTTCCCCAACCATGTCTTCGCGCGGACAATGCCGCGTGTGCCGGCAAGCCAGTCGATCAACATGTATGCGGCGTAAATGACGACGGACCAGGTGACAATAACGACGATCGGCACTCCACCGACACGCGGTCTGAGGGTGTCCGTGTACTTGTAGTACCCGAAAAACCACGCGTAATTGTGCCCCACAAACTCGCAGGCCCATGTGATCAACCAGGCGATCGCGAAGAACGCAACGGCCTGGCGCCTCCCCTTGACCATCCATGCGTGCCAGACGCAGATGGCGAGCGCTAATAAAACGCCAAGGGCCATCAGTTCCGGTCGTATCGTGAACTTGTGCGTGACCCAAGTTCCCAGGTGAAAAATTGCCAGCGCAAAGAAAGCAAACAGGAGGATCGCGATCATCGCCCGCTCAGGTCTTGTAGATTGCTTCCACGCCTCAACTATGGGCCTTTGAGTGATATTCTCTTCCAAAATGACCTCCTGCTTTATTTACCCTTGAACTCCGGCGGCCTCTTCTGCATGAATGAAGTCACTCCTTCGACCGCGTCCTCTGTGCCCACCGCGATCCCCTGCAGTGAGCCCTCGCGATCAAGCGCGCTCATAAGATCGGACTCGAAGGACTTGTTGAGCATGCTCTTCATCATACCAATCGCCCGTGTCGGACCGGCGGCCAGGCGACAGGCGATTTCCATCGCATCTTCCATCAACCGCTCATGTGAAACCACGCGATTGACCAGGCCGAGCCCGAGCGCCATTTCAGGAGTCACTTCCTCACCAAAAAACATCAGCTCTTTCGCTTTCGCGAGCCCTACGATCCTCGGCAGGAAGTAGGTGCCGCCGGTATCAGCGACAAGTCCGCGTCTCACAAAAACCTGGATAAACTTCGCTTGCTCGGAAGCCACCAGGAGGTCGCAGGCAAACGCCAGGTTGCAGCCGGCGCCAGCTGCCGTCCCGTTTATAGCGCCAATGATCGGCTTCTCGAGCAACCACATGGCGCTGACCATCTTAGAGTACGCGAAGCACGTTATGCGCATTCCAGGTGGAGTGAACACGTCCTCGCGGCCTCCGCCACCTGTCAGATCCGCGCCCGTGCAGAAGCCCTCCCCCGCCCCTGTAATGACAATCGCTCGCGTTTCATCGTCGAACCGCAATTTCTCAATCGTGTCGCCGATCGCCTGGACAAGGGAAAAACTGAGCGCGTTCTTTTTCTCGGGCCTGTTCAGGGTTAAAATCGATACGTTGCCTTTTTTCTCTACAAGAAGCTCTTCCATCTCAGATTCCTTTCATGCAAACCACTGTCAAGGTGCGCGGCTGTCAATGTCCCGTGAACCGGGGGTCTCGTCTCTCGAGAAACGCTTGAATCCCCTCTTTCGCGTCAGCGCTTCGTATGGAATCGGCTACCATATCATGAATCGCGCTCACGTAATCCACGTCCGGTGAAACGCGCTCCCCGGCGATAGCGTCAAGCGCGCGCTTTTGGCCCTTCACCGATAGCGGCGCAAGCATCGCTATCTCTCGGGCAAGCTCAAACGTAAATCCCTCGAGTTCTTCTTCCACGCGCACAAAATCCAGCATGCCCATCTTGTGGAGCTCGTCTCCTTCAAAGTAGCGAGCCGTATGGAAGAGCTTTCTTGTCGTCGCGAGCCCCAGCGTCCGGGAGAACCGCTCACATCCCTCCAGGGGATACACAATGCCGAGCTTCGCGGATGGCGTGCCCATACGGGTTCGCTCACAACCGATTCGCAGGTCGCACGCTATCGCCAGCTCGCATGCCGCCCCCATGGCGTAACCGTTGATCATCGCGATAACAGGATAAGGAAACGCCTCGATCGCCGCTATGGCGCGGCGCAACGGGCCGCCTTCACTGATTAGACTGTAGTTCTCTTTGGGGCGATTGAGAGCCATGTCGGCAAGGTCCATGCCTACCGAGAACCCACTGTCACCAGTTCCCTTGAGCACCACACAACGGATTCCGTCGTCACGGGCCAGCTCCTCGAGCGCCAACGTCAGCGATGTCAGCAGTTGCGCCGTAAGCGCGTTCCTCTTCTCGGGACGATTGAAAGCCAGCGTCGCGAACCCGTCACGTTTTTCAACCAGAATTTCAGATTCTTCTACCACAGAACCTCCATCACGCAACCGAGACGATTAAGCATATGATAACGCCGATCTTGCTTGAGTGGGAGACTATCACGCATGTCTGAAAACACAAGCAGGGATTTTCGAGGCCGAACCGTAGTATGATAGTAACCGGTAAGCGCCATGGGCCGGGCCGCCCGGGCCTGACACACAGAAGGGATGAGAAACATGCTGGATGACACACTCTATAAGAAAGACGCCGAGCGCCTGGCCGCGCAAATCGTCGATGAGAACCCGATGGTGGACATACTCGACATAAGAATGGACTCAATCCTCGGAGGGTACGTGATCATCGCTTACGATTACGGCGCCGACGAAGAGTTCACTGTAGACAGGATCGAAACATGGAACGCGAAGCGAAGCAATCTCCTGGAGCATCACCTCTCCAGGGCCATCGGCGGCAAAGTGCACACGAAAAAGGGCAGAAAGGTCGGCTCTGTCTTCGGCCACTGGATCCAGGTGAGCGAGGAAAACTGGTCCGAGGAGATATGCGACGCGGTCGAAAGCCGCAGGACGCCCGGCGAAGCGTTGCTCGACCTCGAGCCTTCATTGGGCGAAGCTGAGATCATCTATCCCGGAGAGGGACGCCCGGGCGATTACGGCTTCGACGGCAACTGCCTGGTTATGATCAACCCGGACGGCGCCAAAGTGTTCAAGCAAATAGTCAAGCTCGCGAACTTTACGCTCACCGATCAATCAAACAAAGTCATAGAGTGGCGTACGCTGGGCTTTGACATATCACCGCGGCCCGAGGCGCCCATGATCGAGCTCGGGACGAAAGAGTGGGGAGAGGATGACATCGTCGACGAAATCAAAGACAGGCTCCTGGATTTATCGAACAAGAGCTACGGCGCCATCCTCGTGGACGGGCAAGCCAACGCGACGGCTTATGCGTGGGTGCTCGCTGGCATTATCGGCCTCAAGGTAATTATGGCCTGGAATCAGAAGAGCAAGTCCACGCTCTCCCGGATTGGGTACACAGAGCTGCTGCACTATAAGGAAGTCGAAGAATCATTGTAGGCGCCTTGCTTCTTGGCTCTGATCGTCGGGTTGCCTCGCGTCGTGAAATGTGTTTTGATATCACGCGTTGATTATTCGCGTGACCGGTTTCGAGATTTGGTTTGACGCTTTTCCCGAGGAGTCCGCATCCTCGGGTTTTTATTTGAGGAGGAGGTGAAAAATGAAAATATACGTTGGCAACCTTAGTTTCAGCACCGATGACAACAGTTTGCGCTCCGCCTTTGAGCAGTTCGGCGCAGTCACTTCGGCTGAGGTCGTGATTGACCGCGGCACAAGCAGGTCAAGGGGCTTTGGCTTCGTCGAGATGCCAAACGACGATGAGGCAAAAGCTGCTGTCGAGGGGCTGGACGCCAAGGATCTGGACGGCCGCGCCGTAAGGGTCAACGAGGCCAGGCCAAGAAGGACCGATTCGGGCGGCGGAGACACTCCCCGTTATTAGGTCTCAAAACAGAATAGTGATTAAGGAGGGAAACATGAGAAAGACGATGATTGCCCCGAAAGTGATCCTTGTCACGGTTCTACTACTCTCCGCAACAGCAGCGATATATCAGCCAGCCCTGGGAAGCACTCTGCGGGAGCGCCGCCAGGAGCGCCGTGACTAGCGCATCGAGGAGATCAGGGAGCGGATCGAGACTGTAATCGCGCGCTTCAACAACAACGAGGAACGCCATGTCGCCGCTTACCATGCCGCCAAAGCAAAGGTCACTGAAATTGTCGCCGCAATGGCGGCCAAAGGCTATGACGTCAGCAAGCTCAAGGCCGACTTCCTGGCGTGGGATCAGATGATTGTCAAAGCAGCCACCGATTACGCGTCTTTCATCAACCTCTTGCAAAACGCGAAGCAGTACACACCTTATGAATCCGCCGGGCAGCTCTCCAACGCCATCAGCCAGGCGCGCGCGCAACTACGGATAGTGCGCCAGGATATCATCGACGTGCGGCATTACTATCAGACGGTGATACGGCCCGCCATCGCGGCACTCGCGAGTCAGACGCCAACCACTCCGGCGACCACAAATCCATCCACGGCGCCATGAAAGAGAGGTGCGCACAATGATCAGCAAAAAAACGTTTGTTATCACGGCAGCTGTGATCCTGATGCTGGTGGCGTCCGCCCTCTTCGCAGCGTCATGCGGGAGCAAGAGCAAGAGCGCCTCGACGTCCACGTCATCCGGCGGCGCAACCACATCATCCGGCAGCACAACCAATAACGCGGAGATCAACAACTACCTGAACCAGTTGGATCAGCAGATGAACTCAGTGAGTCCTACTGATTTCAACGAAGGACAGTTGAGCGACCCGGCATTGGGCCTTTGACGTAGCCCACACTTGCCCCGGAGTCACCGCCCGCGAAGTGGGGCGTGGGGCGTGGGGCGTGGGAGTTGGGGGTGACACAGGCCATTCTTGCCTGTGGAATGTTACGTCACAGACAGGAATGTCTGTGCTACACGATGTGACGTTTCTGAAGCAATCACAAAGAACCAACAGAGAAGCCGGGATCTGGATGATCCCGGCTTCTATTACTGTCATGTCACTTTTGAAGCGCAAGCTTCTTGTTGCTTACGGCTCCGTGAAAGCGAGTTTGTAGAGAACGTAGAAGTTGAAAATTGGGATGATGATAAGGATTCCCCACCATCTCTCGAACCCGAGTTTTTCAGCGACATCCATCAAAATCATGATAGACATAACCGCAGTGACGATCCCACAACAAAACTGACATATCAGCATGATGATAAACCAGGAGTTCTCCCTGTCCCCCATCTTGCACAGCAACCAGAGATTCAAAAAAGGAACGAACGCGAACCAGCCGTTCTCAACCCCCAGCCTGTCCGCCATCTTCATCATGCAAAAGGCGGAAAAAACGTACATGGCAAGAGCCAGCAGCATAATGACCAGAAACAGTCCGACCGACATGCCCGTACTAACCTCATACTCCACAGCTTGCGCAACAATCACGAAACTCCTCCTTTCAATAGGACAATTTCAAGTATTATAGTTTGGCAACAGCACTTACGTCAACCCAGCGCTCGGCGCCTGCCACTCCGCCCCAAAGAAGAGGCTCATCGGAACAACTGCAATGAGTTCGCGGGGTGCGAATGCTCTTTCGCCCTGGTATAGGATCACTGTGATCGCCGCTCTACCTCTCATCGCGCTCAGGAAGCTCTCAGACCCCTTGAGGTCTGCGCTTGTAACGCTTCCAGAGCTCTTTACTTCGATTCCCGCCAGGCGCGTGCCTCTCTCCAGTACAAAATCGACCTCACCGCCGTGCTGTTCCCTCCAGAACATCGGCTCCGCCGGGACGTCCAGCAGTGGAAGCGTCTTGCGAATCTCTCCCCAAACCCAGGTTTCCAGCATCCTGCCTGACAACCCCGCTTTCTCCAGCGCAGTCCATCCCGTCAGGGCGACAAGGTGACACGCCATACCGGTGTCATTGAAGTAAACCTTGGGTGTCTTAACCAGGCGTTTACCGATATTCGCGTAATAAGGCATCAGGAACTCAACCTGGAACGTCGTCTCGAGCAGACCGACATACCGCCTCAGCGTTGTGTACGGGATGCCCACCTCCCTCGAGATGTCCATCAGGTTCAAGAGGTTCCCCGTGCGGAGCGCCATGACACGTAGCAAGCGGCCAAAGAGGGGCAGGTCCGCGATGGAGGTTATTTCCTTGACATCGCGCTCCAGATACGTCTGCCTGTAAGAATTAAACCAACTGTCACGCGCAGCCCTCGTCTTCATCCGCTCGGGATCAGGATAGCAGCCTGAGATAACCAGACGCTCGATATCCTCGCGCCTGGCACTCACTTCCTTCCTCCGAAGTCGGGATAGTAGCTCGGCCGCGCTGTCGCATTCCAGTAACGCGTCGATTGCGGAGGTGGGCGCTTTCCTCTCTTCGATCTCCGCCCACGAGAAGGTGTCAAGCCGAAATATGGCTACACGCCCGGCGAGCGTCTCCGAGACTGATCTAAGTCTGAGTGGGTTGGCCGAGCCAGTGAGAAGGTACATGCCTGGACAGCGGTTTCTGTCCACCGCGAGCTTCACAGCCCTCATGAGGTCTGGAGCTCTCTGGACCTCGTCTATCACCATTGGTGGAGGATTGCCCCTAATGAACCCGTCAGGGTCGCTTAGCGCGGCATCCAGAATGGAACGGTCGTCGAGCGTAAAATACTCGGCCTTCCACGGCCCTGCCGAGATAGCCCTGGCAAGGGTGGTCTTCCCCACCTGCCTGGCGCCAACAAGAAGAACAACGGGGAATTCTCGCAGGGCTCCAGTTATGAGCCGTTCAACATGTCGCTTTATCATGGTTAATATTTAACCATACTTTGGTTATATTGTCCACAATATTTAACCATACTTTGGTTATATTGTCCACATCGCTTTGAGACATTCAGACATTTTCGGGTCATGCCTGCCTCCCGGGCAAGTGGCTCTCAATCTTCAGCGCCTCCCCGATCTCCATGATCACTACTTCGGTAGATGACCCGGCCTCGACGATCTCCTTGAAACGAATCGAGTCTGCCCCCATGTGGTGCCAGACCTTCTTCAAATCAGCCGTTTCGATGTTGTAGGCATGAACCACACGGACCCCGATGCCGTCAAAGTCCAACTCGAAGCGTGACCCTCTTTGCATGATCCTTGTGAGCGTGCGTTACCAGGATCAGGTCCGCCGTGTCGAGTTCCCCTGGAAGTCCGTCAACTGACACCGCTCAGAAATCCAATATCCAATATGTTAGAATCCAGGTCGTCTGGTGAAAACGTGATTCCGTGACAGGGTACTCAACGAGAGAAGTGATGGAGAGTGGACGAACTCAACCCCTTCAAGATCGCACAGCATCAGCTCGACCAGTGCGCGGAGATAATGGGTCTCGACGACAACGTGCGCCAGTTGCTCAGAATCCCCGTCCGCGAGATCAGAGTCCATATGCCGGTCCGTATGGATGACGGCTCCGTAAAGGTGTTCGAAGGCTTCAGGATCCAGTACAACGATGCTCGAGGGCCGACGAAAGGCGGGATCAGGTTCCACCCCGAGGAGACTATCGATACGGTGCGGGCGCTCGCAGCCTGGATGACCTGGAAATGCGCCCTGGTGGATATTCCGCTTGGTGGCGGTAAGGGCGGCGTGATCTGCAACACCAAGCAGATGTCAGACGGAGAGCTAGAACGGCTGAGCCGGGCTTACATTGAGTCCATCTGGCAGTTCATCGGACCCGAGAAGGATATCCCCGCGCCTGATGTGTATACCAGTCCCAAGGTGATGGCCTGGATGATGGACGAATACTCCAAGATCGCCGGGCGCCCGCAGTTCGGCGTGGTCACCGGAAAACCTCTCTGCATAGGCGGGTCGCCTGGCAGGGGAGACGCTACCGCGCGGGGCGGGTTGTTCGTGGTGCGGGAGGCGGCGCGCGAGTTAGGGCTTGATCTCTCAAAGGCCACGGTGGCTATTCAGGGGTACGGCAACGCTGGCTACTTCGCGGCCAAGCTGATGGTCGAGATGTTCGGCTCCAAGGTGGTGGCGGTATCCGATACCAAGGGTGGTGCCTGCAATATGGACGGCCTCGACCCCGATGCAGTCGCGGACCACAAGAGGGACACGACGACCGTGATGGGATGCGCCGGTGCGGACAGTATTGACTCCGACGACATCCTGACCAGCGACGTGGACATACTGATTCCCGCAGCCCTGGAAAACGTCATAACAACGGAAAACGCCGGCAAGGTCAAGGCCAAAATAGTCGCCGAGCTGGCGAACGGTCCGACCACGCCGGAAGCCGACAAGATACTCTACGAGAACGGCGTCCATGTCCTTCCGGACTTCCTCTGCAACGCCGGCGGCGTCACGGTCTCTTACTTCGAGATGGTTCAGAACACGAGCCTTTCGTGCTGGGACGAGAAGGAGGTCTACGAGAAGCTCGACCGCGTTATGACCCGGGCTTACGCTGCGGTGCTGGAGACTTCTAGGAATTACGCCGTCAACATGCGCAAGGCCGCCTATATCGTGGCCATCGAGAGGGTGATCGAGGCCATGAGATGGCGCGGATGGATATAGGCGGAACAGGAGCAGGCTTGTCTATGTAGATCTGGCTTGCAGGCGGAAAGGAGGCAATCCCATCAATAACATCACTGGTGAGGATAGCTTTCGGGCTTTCAGGAACGTGATCCGAATGGTTCTTCCGGCGGATGATAGCCTGAACCAGGAAGGCGGAAACCACGTTATTGAAAGAGCACGATCCGTATCCCTAGGCTCCGCCAAGCTCTTTCACTCCCTCCGTTATCGCGTTGGCAATTATAAGCGCCTGGTTGCGGTCCTCCATGCGGTTGGCGTCCTCCAGGGATGAGCCGTTGAGCGCCGCGTTGAAGGCGTCCTTGGTGAGGCGCAGGCCAAACTTGTTCTTGGAGCACATGACGGCGGCCATGGCTTTCGCGGCCGGCAGGAGGTTCTCGCGAGTGTGGACGTGGTTTACCAGGCCTATGCGGTACGCCTCATCCGCCGGGATCCTCATCCCGGTCATGCACATCTCGGCGGCCTTGCCCCAACCGACCAGCTTCGGCAGGAAAAACGATGAGCTCAGGTCGGCCCCGCCCGTTCCGATATTGATGTACTGGGCGCAGAAGAAGCTATCTTCGCTCGCGAGCCTCACGTCCGCGGCAAGCGCGAACGACAGCCCCGCCCCCATCGCCGGCCCGTGCACCGCCGCGATTATCGGCTGTGGGCAGGAACGCATCAACCGCATCAGCGCCGAGAAGTGCGTCTGACCGTCAAACGTGGTTTCGGCCGTGGCCCCTCCCTCCGGCACGAACTCAGTCACGACCGCCTTCATGTCCAGGCCGCTGCAGAACCCCTTCTCGCCCGCCCCCGTTACGATGATTACGCGTGTGCCGAAGTCGCGTTGCCGCGCCTGCCAGAAATCGTACAGCTCTTCGACCATCTGCCTGTTGACGGCATTGACCATTTTCGGGCGGTTGTAAGTGAGAATGCCCACTTCGCCATCAGTCTCGTACAACAACGTTTCATATGTCATGACTATCTCCTCCCTGGCTCGAGCCCGCCATCCACAACGTACCAGTCTATCCAATCGCCGCCACGTAAACAAAAATAAGAGGGGTCAAAAGAAGAGGGGTCACCTGTAAGAAGCCCAAGTCAAGACACACCTCTCCTTGATCCCCGCTCGCGGGGATGTCAAATTCGTCTTGACTTGGGAGGAGACCCCGTTT
>PHEX01000040.1 GCA_002843005.1 Candidatus Anoxymicrobium japonicum
CTTCGTTCGTGAACGACGGAGACAAAAAGGTTCAATGGCAAGGATTTATCCGGAAGGCCAGGCTCATCGACGCGCCAGATGCCTTTGAGGATGTCGTCGCAGCCATCATTGTATTCCTCGAACCTCTTGTAGCCTCTCTTGCCGATAGACGGACGTTCCACAGCATCTGGAACGCTCCCGGACCGTGGTGTTGATCGGAGCCATCTGACCTCCGCGCAGATCAATCCAGCCAAGTAATGTGATAAGTGGTCGTCTTGTGGCCAGCGCACTCCGGCCAGTTAACCACAATCTCGAACCACGGCCTGGCGGACGGTGTCCAGGACATTTGAGGACGCCGCAGCGGCACCTCGTGGCGGCAGGTTCGACTCCTGCCCGGAACAAAGTGGTTGATGTGTAAGGTGGCGCCCCGGACTTGTCAAAAGAGAGCGCTCCTTCTCCAGGATTTTTCTTGTTGTCGTCGGGAACGAATACTTGACGCCAGACAGTCGGGAGACTGACAAGAAATGCCTCACATACCCTCTCGTCAATCCATCCAGCATCAGCTTTGATTTCAAGACCATAGTCCTTCAAGCCAGTGACCAGTTCATCCAGGTCAGTGTGTAAAACGGAACATCCATCCGTGATGTTGATACACGGCTTTCAGCGCTTTTTCCGCCGCCTGCTGCGTTCCGCTTCCTCGCCGTACTCACCGAGTACGACTCGGTCGCGCGGCCTTTTAAGGAACGGCGCATCGACGCTCTCGATACGTTACTGTATTTATGGAAAGGGGCACTTAGCTGGCGGCGATGCGCGGTCGCTCTCAAGCGCAAGCGCGGACAGGCTCGCGTTTGCAACACTGGTGACATGTTCTGTATAATCCCTGCGTATGCCTCCAATAACGGAGGTGTATTTATGTCCGTAGAGACAGAAATCCAAGGAGGAGCAATGGCAGCAGTTCCAAGTGACATTGAGATCGCGCAAGCGGCGAAAATGCAGCCGATCGTCGAGATCGCGAAGAAAATCGGGCTGGAAGAGGACGATCTGGAACTTTACGGCAGGTACAAGGCAAAGGTGCACCTCGATGTCATCGACAGGCTGAAGGACAGGCCGATGGCCAAGTATATTGACGTAACCGCTATCACGCCTACGCCGCTTGGTGAAGGCAAGACGGTCACCTCGATCGGTCTCACTGAGGCGATGAACAAGATCGGCAAGAGCTCCATCATCAACGTCCGCGAGCCCAGTATGGGCCCGGTGTTCGGCATCAAGGGCGGGGCCGCAGGCGGCGGCTACAGTCAGGTTGTCCCGATGGAGGATCTGAACCTGCACTTCACGGGCGACATTCACGCGGTTGGAGCGGCCAACAACCTTTGCGCCGCGTACCTCGACACGAGCATCCTCCTGGGCAACAGGCTCAACATCGACCCGATGACCGTTTCCTGGCGCCGCGTCGTTGACATCAGCGACCGCGCGCTGCGCGACATCGTCGTGGGTCTGGGCGGGAAGCAGAACGGTTACCCTCGCCAGACGGGCTTCGACATCACCGTGGCCTCGGAGGTCATGGCGATCCTGGCCCTGGCCGAAGGACTCGACGACCTCAAGGAGAGGCTCGCCCGCATAGTTGTCGCCTATACGTACGACGGAAAGCCGGTAACGACCACCGACCTCAAGTGCGCGGGCTCCATGGCGGTTCTTCTCAAGGACGCCATCATGCCGAATCTCATTCAGACACTCGATGGGAACGCGTGCTTCATGCACGGAGGCCCATTTGCGAATATTGCCCAGGGCAACAACTCTGTGGTCGCGGACCTCGTTGCCACCAGGTTCTGCGATTATGTGTTCACCGAGAGCGGCTTTGGGGCCGACATGGGTGCCGAGAAAATGATGAACATCAAGGTCCGCGTGCTGGAGAAGTACGGGATTACCCCGGATTGCGTCGTCATCACCGCCACTATCAGGGCGCTCAAGATGCACGGCGGCGCCTTCGAGGCCAGGCCGGGCAAGAAGATCGATGAGAAGCTGCAGGCGGCCGAGAACTACGAGGCGCTCGAGAATGGTTGCGCGAATCTCGTGAAGCATATCGAGAACATAAAGTCGTTCGGTCTGCCGGTGGTCGTCACGGTGAACCGCCGCACCACCGACAGGGACAAGGAAGTGGCGATGGCGCAGGAGATCGCGCTCAGCGCGGGCGCGGATTTCTGTGAGCCGATCGAAGTCTGGGCAAAAGGCGGCGAGGGCGGAAAGGAAGCCGCCGCAGCCATAGTCAAGGCGTGCGAGTTGCCCAAGGACTTCAAGTACACATATGACATCAACAGCTCCATCAAGGAGAAAATCGAGATCATAGCCACAAAGATATATGGAGCGGATGGAGTCGATTACACGCCTGTTGCGGAAGCGGCAATCAAACGCTTTACAGATGCCGGTTATGACAAGTTGCCGCTGTGCATGGCAAAGACGCACCTTTCTCTTTCGCACGACCCGAACCTCAAGGGCCGCCCGACTGGATGGCGATTGCCCGTTGTGGATGTAAGGCCGACGATTGGCGCCGGTTTCCTGTATCCGCTCTGCGGTGAGATGAAGACCATGCCCGGACTGCCGAGCGAGCCCGCCGGCAACAAGGTTGACCTCGTCGAAGGCGGCAGGATAGTGGGGTTGTTCTAGCATGGGGCGTAGCGAGCGATAATGGAAAAAGTCAGGGTTTGCTTTTACCCGGAGAACCGCTGCATCGAGGTCAACAAAGGAGAGAACCTGCTTCGAGCGGCCATGGAGGCTGACGTTCACATCAACGCTTCCTGTGGTGGTGAGAGTTACTGCGGAAAGTGTCGTGTCATCGTCGAGAACGGCAAGGTCACACAAAAGCTCTCGAGCAAGCTTTCAGAGGAAGAGGTAAAGCGGGGCTACGTGCTGGCGTGCTCCACTACGATCGAGAGCGATGTCGAAGTCAGGGTGCCGATTGAGACACAGCTCGGCGACAAGAGCGCTCTCACCAGGCGACCGCCTATACCGTTGAAGGGCTATACGCTCTCGGCGAAGGACTGGGCCGAACGGTTGCCACAGTGGGAGCTGAATCCCCCTACCACAAAGTTTCACCTGGTGCTCGACAAGCCTACTCTCGAGGACAACCTGTCGGACGCCGAGCGCATCAAACGTGAACTTTCCAGGCTCGCGGATCTCAAGGACGTTGTAATCGACTACCCGATGCTGCAGGCGTTGCCCGACCTTATCCGAGCCGCGAGTTTTGACGTTACCGTCACGGTTCTCGACCGTGGCGAGGAGCTGCGCGCCGTGCGCATCGAGAAAGGCGATGCGTCACCCAGGCAGGCCGCGCTCGCGATTGATCTCGGCACCACCACGGTCTCTGTTCAGCTCATCGACCTGCAGACAGGCCAGGTAATCGCTGAGGCATCGGACTACAACGGCCAGATATCTTACGGTGAGGATGTCATCACGCGTATTATCTACTCGACTCGATCCACCGGTCTCGCCAAGCTCCAGTCGGTCGCGGTGTCCACGATCTGGGGACTGATTCAGCAGATCGTCGAGAAGACAAGCATAGAGTTCTGCAGCATCACGCACATGGTGGTGTCGGGAAACACCACCATGATTCACCTGCTGCTGGGCCTGGATCCGCGGTATATACGGGTTGATCCATACATCCCGGTCGCGCAGTTTTTCCCGTGGATAAAGGCGTCGAATGTCGGCATAAGAATAGCGTCGGGCGTGTATATGAGGTGCACTCCCTGCGTCGCCTCTTATGTCGGCGGAGATATTGTCGCCGGCGTTCTGGCGTCGGGCATGTTCAACTCGGAGAAGATGGTTCTCTATATCGACGTAGGAACTAACGGGGAGATGGCGCTGGGAAACAAGGATTGGCTGCTCACGTGCTCGTGCTCGGCGGGACCGGCTTTCGAGGGCGCGGGGGTCAAGCATGGGATGCGCGCCACGCGCGGCGCTATCGAGCAGGTGCGAATCAACGAGATCACGTTTGAGCCGATGATAATCACCATCGGAAACCGGAGGGCGATCGGCATCTGCGGCTCCGGCATGATAGATACACTGGCGGAGCTGTTGCTTACCGGCGTCATGGACGAACGCGGAAAGATCAACACGGATCTTGACACGCCGCGCGTGCGCAAAGGCGACGCGGGTGGCGAGTACGTGCTGGCGTGGGCCGAAGAAAGCGGGACGAACCGTGACGTCGTAATCACCGACGTGGACATCGACAATCTCACGAGGGCGAAGGCCGCCATATTCGCCGGCATAAATATCCTTCTCGAGGAAGTTGGCATGGATATCGACACGGTCGAGGAGATACTGATCGCCGGAGTGTTCGGCCGGTATCTGGAAATCGACAAGGCTATAATCATCGGTCTTTTGCCGGATGTGAGCACTGACAAGATCAAGTTCGTGGGCAACGGCTCGTTGCTGGGGAGCTACCTGATGGCGCTCTCAAAGAATCTCATAGACGAAGCCGATCGCATAGCCAACATGATGACCTACCTCGAGCTATCGACTAAACCGAGTTTCATGGATCAGTACATGGCGGCGATGTTTTTTCCGCACACACATGTAGAAAAGTTTCCCACAGTGATGGCGAGACTCGCCGAATCGCGCGAAAGGGCGCGGCTGGGCGCCGAGGGAACAGGTGAGCCTGTTTGACCACGGTTATAGCGGTTTCGGGCAAGGGAGGCGTCGGCAAGACGACGATCGCCGCGCTTCTGGTGAAGCGCCTGTTGGACAGTGGACGTGGGCCGATACTGGCGGTTGACGCGGACTCGAACAGCAACCTCGACCTGGCGCTGGGCGTCGATCTGAACGCTACAATAGGGAGCATTCGGGAGGATATCTCTGAAAAGACCCGGAAGGGGGATCTTCCCGCGGGTGTGGCCAAGCAGGATATCCTGGAGATTGAAATTGAGCGGGCGCTTATCGAGACGGACGGGTTTGACATGGTGAGCATGGGCAGGCCCGAAGGCCCTGGTTGCTACTGCGCGATAAACAATATGCTGCGTGTGTTTTTGGAACGATTGAACAAGAGTTACGAGTATGTGGTTATTGATAATGAGGCGGGCATGGAGCACTTGAGCCGCCGTACGACAAGGGACATTGACGTGATGTTCCTCGTGAGCGACCCTTCGCTCAAAGGGCTGGCCACGGCAAAGCGCTTGAGGGATCTGGCTTGTCAGATGGATGTCGAAGTGGGCAGGTTTTTCCTGGTGTTGTCTCGCGCTCGCGGGCCACTGTCCGGCGCTCTGGCGGATGAAGTCGAAAAGCTCGATATCGAGTTTGCGGGAGTGATACCCGATGATCCCGAGGTCGCGCGGTTCGATGAGAAAGGCCGTCCGCTCATTGAGCTGGGCGAAGAGTCCACGGCGCGCGCCGCGGTTCGTTTGTTACCTCTCTGATAAGGTTGCCAGGGATATTTTCCCCCCTGACAAGGGGGGCCAGGGGGGTTGGTGACGTGTATCATGGAAGGGGAAGACATAGATGTACGTTGAAGGCAAGATAATCGATTTTCTGGACAGGCTGGCCTCCAGCTCCCCGGAGCCTGGAGGCGGGTCGGCGAGCGCGCTTGCCGCGGCGCTCGGCGCCGCGCTGGTCAGCATGGTGGCCAACCTTACTACTGGCCGTGAGAAGTACGCGGACGTGCAGGATAGTATAATCGAGCTCGTGAACTCTTCCGAAAAAGCGCGCGCGACACTCGAGAACCTGGTTCAGAAGGACACAGAGGTATACGGGGTACTTGCCGCGGCTTTCAAGATGCCTCGCGAAACGGATGAGGAGAAGACGAAGAGGGACGTGGCGGTTCAGGCCGCGCTTAAAAGAGCGACGCTCGTGCCGTACGCTATCGCGGAGCAATGTTTAGAGGTCGCGAAATTATCCGAGATCGCGGCGGATATCGGCAACGTCAACGCGGTGAGCGATGCCGGCGTGGCCGCGCTGCTTGCCGACGCGTCGGCCGGGTGCGCGGCGCTGAACGTGAAGATCAACCTGAAAAGCGTAAAAGACGAGGCGTTCAATGAGGAGAAATGGGCGGGAATTCAGAATATACTGGCGTGGACGTGTGAGTTGAAGGATAAAGTTGTGCGGATGACATACGAGAAACTTGGCTAGAAACTTGACCAGGAGGCGTGAGATGGCGGAGATAATAGACGGGAACGCTATAGCGGACGAGATCAAGACAGAGATAGTCGCTGAGACCGAAAAGCTGAAGGCAAAGGGCGTCGCGCCAGGCGTCGCGACCTTGCTGGTCGGGGATGACTTCGGCTCGAAGATGTATCGCGGGCAGGTCGAGAAGAACTGTGAATCGGTTGGATTCAACTACATCGAGAAAACTCTTCCGGCGGAAACAACAGAGGAAGAGGTAATCAAGATTGTCAGGGAGCTCAACGAGGATCCGGCTGTAAGCGGAATCCTTCCCCTGCGGCCGTACCCGGAACACATATCAGACTCCACTGTCATCAGGAACATCCGTGAGGACAAGGATATCGACTGTTTTCACCCGGCCAACATGGGTCGCCTGCTTCTTGGCGAGCCGACGCTCGCGCCGGCCACTCCGTCGGCGTGCATCGAGCTGTTGGACAGGGTAGGGGTCGAGTTCGAGGGCGCGGAGATAGTTGTCGTCGGCCACTCGAACATCGTTGGGAAGCCGATCGCGATGCTGGCCCTCAACCGCAACGCTACAGTCAGTGTCACACACGTTTTCACGTCACAGGCCGGCAACCTCGCAAAGCATACGATTGGCGCGGACATTCTGATTGTCGCGGCCGGCAGGGCAGGGCTCGTGACGGCCGACCTGGTCAAGTCAGGCGCCGTCGTCATCGATGTTGGCATAAATCGCGTGAAGATTCTGGATGACGAGGGCAACCCGATCCTCAACGACAAGGGAAAGCCTAAAACGAAGACCGTGGGCGACGTGGATTTTGACAACGTGAAGGAGAAAGCGAAGGCGATCACGCCGGTCCCGGGCGGGGTTGGCGCCGTCACAAACATGATGCTGCTCAAGAACGCACTGACAGCCGCCAGGATGCAGGCGCGGTAGAGGTCTGGGGTGTTGCGTTGGGGACTGACCCCCGGTGTTGCGTTGGGGCCTGACCCCTAGAGAAAGGAAGTGGAATTAAATGGGTTTTGAGGCAGTGAAGGAGACGACCGATTCTAAAATACGTGAAGTTGCCCTGGGAATCGGAGACGTCAAAGTCGGTGGCGAGAACGTGTTGCCGTTTTATCTGTGGGAAGGCGAGATGCCAAAGCGTCCCCTTGTCGCGGTAGAAGTCTGGGACAACAACCCGGAGGATTGGTCGCCGGTTGTGACCGGGCCTCTGTCGGACGTGCTTGCCGATCCGGTCGCGTGGGCAAAAAAGGCACAGGAGGAGTTTGGCGCCGACATTATTGTTTTGCGCTTGAAAAGCACCGATCCCAAAGGTGATGACAGATCCGCGGACGATGCCGCTAGAACCGCGAAGGCGGTAGCCGATGCGGTCAGTATTCCTGTCGTGGTTTACGGGGCCGAGGATGTGGACAAGGACGGCGACGTGTTGAAAGCGGTCGCGGTGGCGTGCGAGGGCAGCAACGTCGTTATCGGCCCCGCGATGGAAGACAATTACAAGACTATCGGGGCTGCGGCGCTCGGCTATAACCAGACCGTCGTGGCGAAGACGCCGATAGACGTCAACCTGGCGAAGCAACTGAACATTCTGCTTTCGAATCTGGGCGTTGACGTTGGCAAGATCGTGGTTGATCCGACTACCGGCGCCCTGGGGTACGGCCTTGAGTACACCTATTCCATCATGGAGAGGTTCAAGATCGCGGCGCTGAGGCAGGACGACAGCATGACCCAGATGCCGCTGGTGGCGGATGTGGGAATCGAATCCTGGAAAGCCAAGGAGGCAAAGGCGCCGGCCCTGGACGAGCCGCAGTGGGGTGACGAAAATAAGCGTGGCGTGTTGTGGGAGATCGTCACCGCGGTGGCCTTGCTTATAGCCGGCGCGGACATTCTGATAATGAGGCACCCGGATGCGATAAAGACTGTTCGGAAGGTTATCGACGAGTTGATCGGTTAGGAGAGGATCCGCGCAGGGTCTGAGAAGCTCAAGAAGAGCGAGGAGTTGAGGACAATTGGATTATGAAGAAAGGACTTCTTGTGAGGCGTCCATAGAGATGCTCAAGAAGGCTGATGAACAGGGCTGCTCCACAGCGTTCAGCCGATCCGAGACATTGAAGGAGTGCACGATTGGCGCGAGCGGCATCTGCTGCAAGAACTGCGCGATGGGCCCGTGCCGACTGACGCCCCCCAAGAAAGAAGGCGACCCTGAAAAGAGGGGTATCTGCGGGGCGACGGCGGAAGTTGTCGCGGCGCGGAACTTTGTGAGAATGATCGCCGCCGGCTCAGCGGCACACTCGGATCATGGACGCGCGGTCGCGCATACCATGGTCATGGCGGCGAAGGGGGAGGCTGAAGGTTATCAGGTCAAAGACCGCATCAAGCTGCTGGAGGTCGCGCTCGACCTCGGCGTCGAGGTGGGGGACAGGCCGATCGAGGAGATAGCTCTCGAAGTTGGCGAGAAGTGCCTGGCCATGTTCGGCCAGCAGGAAGGCGAGCTAGCGTTTGGCCTGAGGGCGCCGGAGAAGCGGAAAGAAATATGGCGAAAGCTTGGCATCTTCCCGCGGGGCATCGACCGTGAGGCAGTAGAGGCGATGCACCGTACGTCGATAGGCGTGGACCAGGACATGGAGAACCTGCTGCTGCAGGGCTCGAGGTGCGCTCTCGCCGATGGCTGGGGCGGTTCGATGATAGCGACGGAGTTGCAGGACATCATGTTTGGTTCTCCGACTCCTATCAAGGCAAAGATCAACCTGGGGGTTCTCGAGGCGGATCAGGTCAATGTCATCGTCCACGGACATGAGCCGTTGCTCTCCGAGATGATACTTCTGGCCACGCGGGACGAGGAGCTGTTGAAAAAAGCTGAAGCCAAAGGCGCAAAGGGCATCAACATCGCGGGCATCTGCTGCACGGCGAATGAGATACTCACGCGGCACGGCATTCCTATCGCCGGCAACGTCCTTCAGCAGGAACTCGCGATCATTACAGGCGCGGTCGATGCCATGGTCGTGGATGTGCAGTGCGTCTACCAGGCTATCGGTGAGCTATCAAACTGTTTCCATACGAAGATTATCACCACGAGCTCTAAAGGCAAGATGCCGTTTGCCGAGCACGTGGAATTTCACGAAGAGACAGGCCTGTCAAGCGCGAAGAAGATCGTGGAGATGGCTATCGACAACTTCCCCAACAGGGGCAAGGTCGACATCCCCGGCGCGGTGAGCGAGTTTACGGGCGGCTACAACCACGAGTACATCAACTACATGCTGGGCGGCCATTTCCGCGCTTCGTACCGGCCTTTGAACGATGGCATAATTGATGGCCGCATAAGGGGCGTCGTGGGTGTTGTTGGTTGCTCCAATCCGAGGGTTCCACACGATAGCGTTACCGTCCAGGTAGTCCGCGAGCTCGTCGCGAACAGTTGCCTGGTGGCGATGACCGGTTGTGCCGCTCAGGCGGTCGCAAAGACCGGGCTCATGACGCCGGAGATTGCATACAAAGATGGTGTAATGCCGCAGGGCCTCCGCGAGATCTGTGAGGCGGTCGGCATCCCGCCGGTGTTGCACGTAGGTTCCTGCGTGGACAACAGCCGCGTACTGATTGCGCTGACAGCGATGGCCAAAGAAGGCGGTCTGGGTGATGACATTTCCGACCTTCCGGCAATTGGTTGCGCTCCCGAGTGGATGAGCGAGAAGGCGATCGCCATCGGCCAGTACTTCGTGGCCTCCGGCGCCGCTGTCATCTTTGGCGCCAGATGGCCTACAACCGGCAGCAAGACGCTGACCGACTACCTGTTCGAGGGCTACCAGGAAATTTACGGCAACACGTGGGGCTTCGAGCCGGACTCGGACAAGATGGTAAGCGCGCTGCTCAGCAAGATTGACATGAAGCGCGAAGCGCTGGGGATCGCCGCCAAACACGAGCGGGTTCTGTTCGACATGGCCATGAGGCGAGAGCTGAAGATCTAACCGATCGAGACAAGAAGGAGTTTGGATGTCTAAGATAATCGCAAGTGCCGCAATAAGGGGCGCGCATGCCATTCACGACAGGGTGGCTGCGAGAATCGACGAAGCCCTGGAAAAGCATGGTGAAGGTCAAGAGATCGGCTTTCCCAATACCGCGTACTACCTGCCGATAATTTACGGGATGACAGGCGAGAAGGTCGAGACGTTAAAAGATTGTCCGCGAGTCATGAAGATAGCGGAGCAGCTTATTCCGCCTGTGCCAGCCGAGAACCTTTGGACGCCTTATCTGGGCCCAGCCCTCGACGCCGGGATGGCGACGTTGTTCATGGAAGAGATGGAAGAGGCTATCAAGTATGTTGATGGGCCTAACCCCGTGGACGGCATCTGGCTGGGGGCCGCCGATGACGTGATCATGCGCGAGAGGGGAGTCGAGTTCGTGGATGGCTCAGCCCCCGGGTTCTGCGCACTGGCGGGTTCCGCGCCAGACCCGCAGACGGCGGAGAGCATTGTCAAGGAGCTCCAGGAGAAGAACCTGTACATATGGATGAGCGGAAACTTCAACGGCACTACTGTTTCAGAGCAGCTTGACAGCATTGGAGTTCAGCTTGGTTGGGAGACCCGCGTTGTTCCGTACGGCCGCGAGATCGGTTCCGCTGTTTACTCTCTGGGGTTCGCGGCGCGCGCGGCCATGAGCTTTGGAGGCGCGAAGCCGGGAGATTACCGCAAGGTGCTCCTGTACAACAAGAACAGGATATTCGCCTTTGTGATGGCGCTTGGCGAAGTCACGGACGAGTGGTACGCCAACGCCGCGGGCGCCATCAGCTATGGCTTCCCGACGGTAGCGGACACGCCGATACCGGAGATCCTGCCAACGGGCGTGTGCACCTACGAGCACGTCGTTTCCAACATTCCGCACGATCAGATCGTCCAGAAGGCGGTCGAGGTGCGTGGTCTGAAGATACAGGTCACAAAAGTCCCGATTCCGATGGCGTACGGCCCCGCTTTCGAGGGGGAGCGCATTCGCAAGGATGACATGTACTGCCAGTTTGGCGGGAACATCACCTCTGCGTTCGAGTTTGTCCAGATGAAGGAGATGAACGAGGTCGAGGACGGGAAGATAACCGTTGTGGGTCCTGAGATCGACGACATCGAGGAGGGCGCCGCCCTGCCGCTCGGCATCGTTGTTTCTGTGGCGGGTCGGAAGATGCAGGAGGATTTCGAGTCCATCCTCGAGCGCCAGTGCCACCATCTCATCAACGGCGCGGAAGGCGTCTGGCACATGGGCCAGCGCGACATCGTGTGGACGCGAATCAGCAAGAAGGCGCAGGCCAAGGGGTTCAAGATCCGCGATTACGGCGAGATTCTGCACGCCAAGCTACTGGGCGAGTTTCCCGCTATCGTGGACAAGGTGGAGATTACGCTGTTCACGAACTTGCCGGACTGCGAGGAGTGGCTCAAGAAAGCGCGTGAGACATACAGGGTGCGCGATGAGCGCACCGCTGACATGACCGACGAGACGACCGACATCTTCTACTCGTGCACACTGTGCCAGTCGTTCGCGCCGACCCACGTTTGCGTGGTCACGCCCGAGAGACTCGGCCTTTGTGGCGCTTACAACTGGCTCGACTGCAAAGCCGCCTACGAGATCGACCCGACCGGCCCCAACCAGCCGATACCAAAGGGTGAAGCGGTCGACGAGGCCAGGGGCCAGTGGAAAAACGTCAACGAGTTCGTGTGGAACAATTCCGGCCAGAAGATCGAGAGGTTCAACGCGTACAGCATGATGGAGGATCCCATGACGTCGTGCGGGTGCTTCGAGTGCATCGTCGCCTTCCTGCCGATTGCCAACGGCGTGATGATAGTTAACCGCGAGTTCACCGGCAAGGAGACGCCGTGCGGAATGTCGTTCTCGACGCTCGCCGGGTTCGCCGGCGGCGGCAACGTGACACCGGGCTTTGTGGGCATCGGCAAGGTTTACATCACATCCAAGAAGTTCATCAGCGCCGACGGTGGTTTCCACCGCATTGTCTGGATGCCAAAAGAACTCAAAGAGACTCTCCGCGAGCAGTTGCAGAAGAGAGCCGAGGAGCTTGGCACGCCCGATTTCCTGGACAAGATCGCCGACGAGACCGTCGGCGTAATCGAGGAAGCGATACTTCCATTCCTCGAGGAGAAAGCGCACCCCGCGCTCACAATGGATCCGATGCTCAGTTAGTGAGCGTAAACGCAACACCTGGGGTCAGGCCCCCCGTGTCGCGTTTTTGGATTATCTAAAATGCGAGTGAAAAAGAAAGGAGTCGTGAGATGGCACTGAGCGGTCTCGACATATTCAAGTTGCTTCCCAAGACCAACTGTGGCGAATGCAAGCTTCCGACGTGTCTTGCGTTTGCCATGAAGCTGGCGGGAGGGCAGGCTAATCTCGAGGATTGCCCGCATGTTTCTGATGAGGCGAAGGCTACACTCGCGGAAGCCGCGGCCCCGCCTGTCAGAGGAGTCATAATCGGTCAGGGCGCGTGCGAGTTCAAGACAGGCGAGGAGCTCGTCCTGTTCCGGCACGAGAAGAGGTTTGTCAATCCGACGGGCATGGGTGTCATGATCTCTGACGCGCTGTCGGACGAAGAAGTGAAGGCAAAGGTCGCTGAGACCAACGCCGACGCATGGGAGAGAGTTGGCCAGCATCTCGAGGTCAAGCTGATCGCTCTCCGTTGCGAGTCCGGCGACCCGTCGAAGTTCAAGGATTTTGTGACCGCTGTGTCTGGCGCGACAGAGTGCGCGCTGATGCCCATGACTGAGGACGTGGAGTGCATGAAAGCCGCTCTCGAGGTGATAGACGGGAAGAACCCGCTTTTGTATTGCGCCACCGCCGCGAACCTGGAAGCGATGGGAGCGCTTGCTATGGAGAAGGGGCTTCCACTGGTTCTCAAGGGGGATGGGCTCGACTCGCTCGCGGAGCTGTCCGAAAAGGCGACAGGGATGGGGCTGAAAGATCTCGTGCTCGATCCGGGGACTCGCTCTCTGAAAGACACTTTTGGGGCGCTGGTCGCTATCAGAAGAGGGGCTCTCAACGCGAAGTTCAAGGCGTTTGGATTCCCGCTCATCGCGTTTCCGTGCGAGGAGACGGATGACGTGTTCCTCGAGGCCGCGCACGCGTGCGTTTACATCGCGAAGTACGCGGACGTCGTAGTCATGTCCACGGCTGACGCCTGGCTGCAGTACCCGCTTCAGGTCGAAATACAGAACGTGTACACGGATCCACAGAAACCGATGGCGGTGGACAGCAAGTTCTACGAGATCGGCAGCCCGACCGCGGATTCGCCGGTTCTGGTAACCACCAACTTCTCGCTCACTTACTTCATCGTGTCTGGAGAAGTGGAAGCCTCAAAGGTGGACGCGTGGCTCGGCATCGTTGACTCCGAGGGCCAGTCGGTGCTCACCGCCTGGGCGGCGGGCAAGTTTGTGCCTGACACGATCGCGAAGTTCATCAACACGTCGGGAATCACCGACAAGGTGAACCACCGCAAGCTGATCATACCCGGCTACGTGGCTCAGATATCAGGCGAGCTCGATGAGGAGTTGCCCGACTGGGAAATCCACATCGGGCCGCGCGAGGCAGCCGACATCTCGAGTTACCTGCGCAACTTCGCGGGCGTAAATTAAATTCCCAACCCTCTCACACCAGTGGACGCGAGGGCGTTGTATTTGTGGAACGTGGCACTAAGTAAGGATTCACGAATGGACAGGAGGAGCAAATGATCATAACGAGACAGAAAGCTTTTGAGGCTGTGCTCAAAGAGCTTGAAGGCGCGAAGAGCGTCTTTCTTGTCGGGTGCGGCGATTGCGCCACCGTTTGTCAGACGGGAGGGGAGGAGCAGGTCAAGGAGATGACCGAGAAGCTCAGAGATGAGGGCTTCGATGTCTTTGGCTCGGTAATTCCCGATACCGGTTGCCACGAACTCGACGTAAAGAAGGAGTTCCGCGCCCACGCAAACGAGATAGAGAACGCTGAAGCGTTGCTTGTGATGTCATGTGGCGCCGGCGTCCAGTCGGCCCGTAATGGCACGGAAATGCCGGTGTTTCCGGCGAACGACTCGCTCTTTTTGGGTAATGTCATGCGTGTGGGCCAGTTCGAGGAGAAGTGCCGTCTTTGCGGTGACTGCCTGCTCGACATTACGGGCGCTATCTGCCCGGTGACCAGGTGCCACAAGGGCATTCTCAACGGGCCGTGCGGGGGCACTAACGAAGGCAAGTGTGAGGTGGACCCCGAGAAAGATTGCGCATGGACGCTTATCTACCAGCAACTCGAGAAGGAAGGCAATTTGAACAAGATGAAGGAGTGCCAGCCTCCCAAGAACTGGAACCCCGTCCTGAAGCCTGGTCGGCACGTGATCGAGCGCTCAAAGGATGGTGAGTAGGATGAGTGTGGAGAACGTATGGAAAGAGTTGAACGTAAAGAACGCGAAGCCTTCGATCCAGGAGGTTCTCGAGTCCGGCAAGTTCCTCGTTTCGGGTGAGATCGGTCCGCCGAAGGGGCCGGATATCGAGGAGGTCATTGAGCACATAGACCTCTTGAAGGACAAAGTCCACGCGATGAACATCACCGACAACCAGAGTTCGGTGATGAGGTATCCTTCGCTCGCTACGGCGCTTATTATTCTCGAGAGGGGCGGAGAACCGAACCTGCAGATTACATGCCGTGACCGCAATCGCATGTCGCTCGAGAATGAGTTGTTGTTCGCGTACACGCGCGGCGTTCGAAGCGTGCTGTGTTTGACCGGGGACTCGGTTCCGGTCGGCGACCACAAGGAGTGCAAGGCTGTCTTTGACGTCGAGTCTGTGCAGTTGCTGAACATCATAAGTGCGATGGAGGAAGGCAGGGATATGGGCGGCAACGAGATGAACGCGCCCGTCAAGTTTTACAAGGGCGCCATCTTTACGCCCGAGGCTGTTCCTGTCGAGCCACAGATGATTAAGTTCGAGAAGAAGGTCGAGGCCGGGGCCCAGTGGATGCAGACTCAGGCGATTTATGACATGGACAACTTCGCGAAGTTCATGAAATTCGCGAGGAAGTATCCGGTGAAGATTCAGGCGGGGCTGGTGTTGCTCACCTCCGCCGGCATGGCAAAGTACATGAACAAGAATGTGCCGGGAGTTGTCGTGCCCGACGACCTG
>PHEX01000041.1 GCA_002843005.1 Candidatus Anoxymicrobium japonicum
GAGAGTAATAGATAGGTCTTACGTTTCAGAAGGCCAAAAAATGGCCTGGTTGTGAGCTTTCTGAGCTATGGGAGGGGATTATCTCTTAAAGTCCTGTTTGAGGTTTCCTACCACCGAGGATCTTACGAGGATCAGGTCGTGCATTCACTTCCTCAAAAGACTCCCAAAAAAGCCGAATCGACGTCCGTTGGAATCGCCAATACTGGCATTACCATGCCGACAAATGGCGTGGTTAAGCCTTTTCCGGGTCTCGTCCCAGCCGCAGGTTCGCCACCTCGAAATACATGTCGTAGAGGTGGAGGCCTTTGCTGACGGCGATGGTTTCGCCGGGGGTGACGCCGTGGCCGATTTCGTCGGCCATGTACTCTTTGAGGAGTTGGATTCCGGCGAGATTGGACGGGAATCCGCCCCAGAGATCCCACGAGCGGAAATAGACGATGAAGTGGAGCTTTTTCTCGTCGGGATAGATGCGCGTGTCGATCTGGCGCAGGCACGGCGGGTCGGCCAGCAGGATGCTGTCGGGATTGCAGACGGCCATGCACGCCTGATTGGTTCCAAAGCCATCGTCCCTGTACATCTTGATGACCTCGGGAATCTGAGGTTCTATGAACTCGGCATACGTGTAGTCTTCCCGCTCGGCTTTGGAGTGCGCGTTGACGAGCTTGTCTAAGTACTTGTGCACAAACTCCATGTCGGTTGGGGGCGGGAGGCTCGAGCCTTCTGGCATCATCGGCACGAGCGGGCGCGCCTCGGGATGGGTGATCTTCACGACCACGAACTCAAACTCGCGGCGCTTTTGGCCTTCGTAAGAGCCGCGGTCGATGACGTACTCGCGGCCATTTTCCATGACTTTGTAGATGCACTGGAACCATGCGTCAGGAAGGTCGCGGGCTTCGATGTTGGTTACCTGCAATAGTGCCTCCCGGTTTCTGCCGGCGAGACGCCGGCGCTACCACTTCTCCCGGTGGACGATGTCATCCAGTTCGTTCCTCGGGCGGTCGCCCGGCATCTTCAAAGGCACGCCGAGCGGTGTGAGGCCCACGATGCGGAACTTGTCGGGAACGCCCAGGATCTCGCGCACACTGTCCTCGTCGAACATGCCAATAAACAGTGTGCCGAGCCCGAGATTCGCGGCTTCCAGCATGATGTGATCCATGAGGATGCCGGCGTCGGCCATGTAATACTCCTTGCCGTTCACGACCCCAGAGGCGGTCGGATCCATGCAGATTGCCAGGAGCACCGGCGCTATTCCGACCGCATTCGCGCCCGGGTTGCCCTCGAGCGCCGCCGCGACTCGGCCGCGCGTCTTGGCGCTCTTCACCACCAGGATGTGCCACCCCTGCCTGTTTGACCAGGACGGCGCGTAGCGCGCGCTCTCGAGCACCTGCCCGACCTGGTCGTCGGTGAGATCCGTTTCCTCGTATTTCCTGACGCTGCGCCGCTTTCGTATCGCCTCGACAGCCACGTGCACCACCCATCACCCGCTGCTTTTGTTCTTCGGGCGTATTCTACCAGAAGGCTCGCACCCGGCGATTCGCTGCTTCATAGTCTGAAAAAGCTACCTGAAACTCAAGGCAGGCGTTAATTCTGACGATGACTGTTTTGTGAAAATGGGACTACTGGTCATAGGAGACAGAGGAAGGAAGAGCTCGATGAGAACTCGCAGAATGAGAAAGGTTGCTGCTGCGTTATTGAGCGTGCTGATGCTTACGACTTTGATGGTCTTTATCGCTCCATCCGGGGCAGGCGCCTGCGGCTATGGCAAGTGGTATCTTCCGGAAGGTTACACGGGCGGAAACTTCGACACGTACATACTCGCGCAAAATCCGAACGACTGCGAGGCGAAGATCAAGGTTCGGTTCATGACTGACACGGGCGTGACCGAACCGGTTGAGTACGAAATGAAGCCGTTGTCGCGTTTAACTATAAAGGTGAATGACATCAAGGGACTCGAGGACGCGAATGTCTCAACCATGGTCGAGCAGCTCGAGGGCTCGGGGATAGTTGTCGAGCGCGCGATGTACTTCACGTACGAGGACGGCAAAGCCGGCGGCAGCGACTCCATCGGGGCGAATCAAACATCCAATAGTTGGTATCTCGCGGAGGGCTACACCGGTGAAGGGTTCGACACTTACATACTGGTCATGAACCCGAACGAGCAGGTCGCGCATATCGAAGCGAAATTCATCACCCGGCCCACGACATCCGGAACGGGCGGAATTGAACCGAACTACATCGTCAAAAAGTACGATATCGACCCGATGCGCAGGCTTACCATCCACGTCGATGAGATTCCCGGCCTCGAGGACACCGAGGTCAGCACTGAGATCTTTTCCGTGCCGGCGGGCGCGGGAGAGGGAGAGACCGCGCCGGGCGTGGTGGCCGAGCGGTCTATGTATTTCAATTATCTTGGAGTGAACGGCGGGCACTGCTCGATTGGCGCTCCGGCCTCATCGAACCATTGGTATCTGCCCGAAGGGCGCACCGCGGGCGAGTACGACACGTATGTCCTGGTGATGAACCCCAACTCGACACGCACACACATCGACGCGTCTTTCATGGTTCCGGCCAACAATGCCGGAGGGGGCAGGGAAATGAAGCCTCACGACCCCCCGGATTCGACGCCTGAGACCGAGCCTGTTTCCAACAAGATCGTGAGAAAAGAGTTCATCCTCGAGCCTTTCGAACGCTACACGATAGCAGTGGACAAGATCGAGGGGCTCGAATCGACAGACGTGGCGACAATGATCCAGTCGTGCGCCGCGTCGACGGAGGAAGGCGCCGGCGGTGAGTGTGGAAACCCGGTGGTTGTCGAGCGCGCGATGTACTTCACGCGGGGAAACAACGGAGATGGCCACAACACGATTGGCGCCACCATGAAGCGCGAGTACTGGTTGCTTGCCGAAGGGTACACGGCCGAGAAGTTCGACACCTGGGTGCTCGTCATGAACCCGAACGCGTCCGACGTGAAGGTGCGGATCACTTACCTGAAGCCGGAGGGAGAACCGATCGTCAAGGATTACGAGGTCAAGGGATTGAGCAGGCTCACGATTCCCGTTGACGAGATTCCCGGCCTCGAGGCGACAGAAGTGTCGTCTAAGATACAGGTTCTCGGGACGGTGGACGGGCGCGGCGCGGCGTGCGAGTACGGCATCATCGCCGAGCGCGCGATGTACTTCGAGTACAACGGCATAGTAGGCGGGCACTGCTCGCTCGGAGTCGGCGAGTATTAAAGAAAAACGCAACAAAGGGGCCTGACCCCCTTGTTGCGTTTTTGGGGGAAGGGTTGCGGATGGCGAAAAAATACTCGCTCATGCGATGCCGCAAATGCAGATTCCCACGGGTAGTGAGCTTTTTCATAAAGTGGAACGACAACGGCACCATCACCCAGTTGCCGCGCCGCGACTTCAGGGGGGTCGTGCTGCACTTCGGGTTTCTCGACAACCTCTTCTCGAATATCGAGGCGAAGCTCGGGATATCCATAGAGCACATCGCCTTCGAGGCTCAGCGCAACGCCAGCAAGGTGACGTTCCAGAACTTCTCCGGCAAGGTTCCGGGGGCTGTCACGCTGATGAGGCTCGGCCTCGTCAGGCGCATGGGGGTTGAGCAGTTCAACAGGGTTGGCGTCATTACCGGGCAATGTCACTCGCGGACATTGGAGTACAAGCCGGGCGAGTACGGCGTGGCGAGAGTCCGCAATCCTTTTCACCCCGGCCTCATGGCCGCGAACATCGTGGGCGCTTTTGAGATTCTGGAGGGAGTTCCCTTCAAGCACACGTTGTCCGAGGAGTCCCCCGACACATATATCATCCGCGTGGAGCCGACCGGAGAACGGGCGGAGATCACCGAGAGGATGACGTTGGAGTTCTCACCGATAGCGCCGGGCCACCTTGTCCATGACCGGTGCCCGCGGTGCAAAATACCTCGCGCGCTTTCGTCACACCTCAAGTGGATGGAGAACGACGGCATCATTTTAGACACTCGAACGGGTTCGAGGATCGTGATGCTCGACGGGTACATGCTTACGACTGTCTTTCGTGAGATGACGCGTGAGTTGGGCGATGAGGTAAACGACATGCTTGTGGATGCGCAGCGCGAGTGGACTGTTGACCACGTCGGGCAACTGGGCTTGACGGAGGGCAACGGGGCGCTCTTGCCCGAGGATCTCGAGAAAACGTACCGCCGTTACCTCGAGGACATGCCGCTTTACGGCATCGGCAACCCGGTCGGCCTCGAGGTGGACAGTGGGGCAATAAAGGTGACTGTCGAGAACCCTTACGAGACGCACATCATCGCCGGGACGCTTCAGGGTCTTCGCGAGGCGCTCGAGAAGAGCAAGAGCAACGTGCAGTGGACGGAAACCGCGCGCGGTTCCGTGGAGTACACAGTAACTTAGCGAAAACGCATATTTTGGTTTGACCCCATTATGCGTTATAATTGCTGGGAACCTGGATATAACGTGAAAAAGCCCACGGAGGTGGATTTTTTGGTTTTGGGGAAAAGAGTCAAGGTCTTGCTGGCCGCCGCGCTCGCGCTTTCTTCAGTCGCGATGGTCGTTCCGATCGCTCCCGCGGCCGGTGGCGCGCATGCCCCGATCGGACTTTCGGTCGGCTTTCCGACGTCGAGCGCGGGCGGTTGCCTGAAGCTGACATGGCGCGTGGACGATCCCGAAAGCGTCGGCGGGTACAAAATTTATCGCTCGACAAAGGCCGGCAGCGATTTCAAGGAGGTTTTCTCAGGCCCCGTGGACACGCGTCTCGACCGCATGGAGTACGTGGACACAGGCTTGGCGGACGGCGCTACCTACTATTACCGTGTGACAGTGGTGGACAAAACCGGCAAAGAGAGCGCGCCCGGCAACACCGCGAAAGGAACGCTCCCGAAGCGCAAGGCGAGAGTTGCCGGCGGTTATCCGGGGAAGCATATTATCCTCTCCATAGCGGATCAGCGGGCCTGGTTTCTCGAGGACGATGTTCTCGTAAAAACGCACCTGATCTCAACGGGCACAACGTCCCACCCGACGCCGATGGGCGTCTTCTCGGTTGAGTATCATGAATACTGCGCCGTCTCTGTGCTATACGGCGGCGTTTACTGCTACTGGTGGATGGGTTTCGCTCCGGATACCGGCATGCACGCCCTCCCGTACGACCCCAAGTCGGGAACTTGGACCTCGGCGAGCTGCCTGGGGCATCGGGCGTCTCACGGTTGCGTGAGGCAGGCCGTCGCGGACGCCGAGTGGGCTTATCGCTGGGCGCCAAATGGAACGCGCATCGACGTAATCGGTGAACACTGGAACTACGTGCCTCCACCACCACCACCCCCTCCGGTAAAGGGCGGACACGCCAGTCGTGGCATCGATCAGAACTCCACAGACTGGTACTTCGCGGAGGGTTGCACGTCCGGAAACTTCAGCGAATATATTTGCATGATGAACCCGATGGCGAACACCGCCAACGTCAACGCGCAGTACATGAAGCCTGACGGCAGCGTTGTCGGCGCGAGCTACGCGGTGCAGCCGTTCTCGCGTTACACCATCAGCGTGGGCGACATCGGGGGGCTCGAGAGCACGGAGGTTTCGACCCATCTCTCCTCGGATCAGCCGATAGCCGCCGAACGCTCTCAATATTTCTTTGATTACAAGGGGAAGGACGGCGGAACCGATTCCGCCGGAGTGACGGCGCCGGGGAAGACCTGGTATCTCGCCGAGGGATATACGGGCGGCGACTTCGACGAGTACATTCTTGTGCAGAACCCGGGCGCGAATGCCGGCACAGTGCACGCACAGTACATGAAACCTGACGGGCAGACCCTCGATTTCGATTACCCGATCAAGCCGACCTCGAGGTTGTCGTTGCACGTGGACGACATCCCCGAGCTGTTGAACACGGACGTGTCGGCCAGGATCACCTGCGACCAGGACGTGGTCGTAGAGCGCGCGCAGTACTTCAACTACTACGGCAAGGACGACGGTAACGCGTCCGCCGCCGTTGAGGCCCCGGCAAAAACATGGTATCTCGCCGAGGGTTACACCGGCGGTGATTTCGACGAGTACGTGCTGATACAGAACCCGAGCGCGGACGCGGGCAAGGCCACCGTCACGTTCATGTGCTCAGACGGCATGAACATAGAGAAACAGTACGACCTGCTGCCGAAGTCGCGCTTCACGATCCACGTGGACGACATCCCGGAGCTGGCATGCAAGGAGATATCGACGAAGATAGAGGCTGACGTTGACGTCATCGCGGAGCGCTCTATGTACTTCGTGAGCTATAACAGACCGGGCGGCGCGGACGCTCCCGGAGTGACGACGCCGGCGAAATACTGGTATCTCGCCGAGGGTTATACGGGCGGCGACTTTGACACCTACGTGCTCGTTATGAACCCGAACAGCGAGGCGGTAAAAGTTGACGTCAACTACCTGCTTCCCGGTGGTGGCATCAAGACCGCCAGCTACGATGTCGCGGCCAACAGCAGATACACCATCCAGGTGGACTCGATCGACGGTCTTACTAACACCGAGTTCTCAACCGCGCTTACAGGGGACAAGCCGATTATTTGTGAAAGGGCGATGTACTTTTCCATGCCCAGGAAGTGACCGTGGTCAAGCAAGAGCGGATAGAGCAGGGTGGCCCCGGCAAGCTTTATCTTTGCGCGACACCGATAGGCAACCTCGACGACATCACTATTCGCGTTCTCGAAGCACTCCGCGGAGTGGATATCATCGCGGCCGAGGATACCCGGAGAACCCGAAACCTTCTCGCGCGCTATGACATACACACCCCCATGCTCAGCTATCGCGAGGAAAATCGCGATGTCGCTGGCGCGAAGCTGATCCGGCGCCTCTCCTCGGGAGCGAAAGTCGCGCTGGTTTCAGATGCCGGCACGCCCGGGATATCGGATCCGGGACACCACCTCGTCGCGATGTGTGTCGAGCGAGAGATACCCGTTGAAGCATTGCCGGGCCCGAACGCAGCCCTGGCCGCGCTGATCGTCTCCGGCCTTCCCACGAAGCGATTCGCCTTTGAGGGTTTTCTGCCGAGGAAGAAAGGCGCGCGCCGCCGCGCGCTCGAGGAGCTGGCGACCGACGAGCGCACGCTAATTTTCTACGAGAGCCCCGCCAGGATCGCTGACACGCTTGCCGACGTTCAGGAGGCGCTTGGCGACCGGCGCGCGGCGCTCGCCCGCGAGCTCACCAAGAAGTTCGAGGAGATTTTGCGCGGAACCGTCTCACAGCTTCGCGAGGAGATCGCGTCACGCGCGCGCAAAGGCGAGATGGCGCTGGTGGTTGAGGGGTATCAACCTCATGCCACGGAGTTTGATGAACGGGCCGCGATCGACGAGGTGTTGCGCCTCAAAAAGAGCGGTCTTTCATTGAAAGAAGCGGTCGCCGAGGTAGTCGAGGGAAATTTTGCCGGTATGTCGCGTTCCACGCTCTACAACACGGCGCTCGAGCGCATGTCGGAGGAATAACAAGCGCGAGCTTCAACGTGTCTACCTTCACTGCGTAGGGGAGTCTGGCAACGTCTACCGTGCAACGGTAGACGGTGCCTGACCCCTGGTTGCGGTAGACGGAGAGGTAGACGGTGCCTGACCCCTGGTAGGGGAGCGCCCCAACCTTAATCCTCCCGCCTCTTTAGGGCAGGTTTTTGATCCGCCGCAGACAATCGGGGCAGATTTTTTTGTCGAGGAAGTGGTGAACCGCTTCGGATGCTCCGCAGAAGGCGCATCCATCGCGATGAGGCGAGATCGTCAGCCTGCCGTCGTCAAACTCAATGTCAAGCGGATCCCCCGGCTGAAGGCCCAGCATCATGCGGTAGCCTTTGGGCACAACCACTCTTCCAAGATTGTCGATCTTTTTGATCAACCGCATGTCTCCTTTCTAAATTTCGGTGCCACCCACGGTGAGCTCCGCGATTCTGAACGTCGGACTGCCCGTGGTGACGGGCACGCCCTGCCCATCCTTGCCGCAGGTTCCCTCCTCGAAAGCGAGGTCGTTGCCGACGGCGTCGATGATTTCGAGCGTCCTGGGTCCGTTGCCGATCAGGACGGCGCCTCTCACGGCGGGCCCGACCTCACCGTTTTCTATCAGGTACCCCTCTGATACCGCGAAGACGTAGTCGCCTGTAACGGGATCCACCTGCCCGCCGCCCATCTTCGCGGCGTACAGCCCCGACGTGGTCGAGCCGATTATCTCCGCCGCCGTTGAGTTCCCCGGCTCGATATACGTGTTGCTCATTCTCGGGATCGGGGCGTGGCAAAACGATTGACGGCGTCCGTTTCCTGTGCCAGGCACGCCGTCCTTCATCGCCCCGTGCCTGTCGTAGAGGTAGTTTCGAAGGATCCCATTTTCTATCAATAACGTGCTCCGCGAAAAGGTTCCCTCATCGTCGCGCGCGTACGAGCCCCAGAGGCCGGGCACGGTTGGGTTGTCTGTCGCGGAAACGATCTCTGAGGCGACTGCATGACCCAGTTTGCCAGCGTATACCGAAGCGCCCTTGTGGACGTGGTCGATCTCGAGGCCGTGGCCGCAAGCTTCGTGAAACAGGACGCCGCCCGTCCCCGCGTTCATGACTACGGCCATGCGTCCCGCGGGAGAAGGCCGCGCGTCGAGCATCACAAGTGCTCTCCTGGCGGCCAGAATAGCGATCCGCGCGCAGTCGTGTTTCCGGTAGAACTCCGAGCCCATCAGTTCGCCCGGAGCTTCCTGCCCGACCTGCATGACGCCGTCGCGGCTTGCCACAACTTGCACGATCAATCGCGTACGGCGGCTGGCGCCGGTCTGCGTTTCCCCGAGGCTGTTTGCGAATAACTCTTCGTTTATCGAGGAGTTATGCGTGACCGTGACCTGCCGGACATCCTTGCCGACGCCCCTTCCCGCTTCGTCGCAACGTTTCATGTGCTCCACGACGTCCGCGATACGGGGCATCTCCGTGTCACGATCGCACACTGCTTCAGGCTCTTTGCGAGCCGGCGTTTTGATGCGCAGCGCGACATCGCCGGTGGTGTGCGCGAGAGCCTCGGCCGCCGTCTTCGCGGCTCGCAGCACGTGTTCGTCGTCGATTATGTCGGTATGCGCATACGCCGCGAGGTCGTCCTTGATGACACGAACTCCAGCTCCCGCATCAACGCCCGATGAGACATCATCGACCTTGCCGTCTTCGAAGCGGATAGTTGTCGTCAACTGGCGCTGGCAGATTACGTCGGAGTAGATGCCACCTGTTGACAGTGCCTCACTTACGGCCTTCAGGGCAAGATCCGGGACGATTACGGACAAATCAGTCTCTCCACTCCTGTTGTTGAAAGCGAACGCGCTATTTGAGGCTAATACAACGTACCGTCATGCGCAACCAATTATTTCCATATTTGCAAGTGGTATCATTGGCAAGCCGTTTTCCCGCGATTCGCGACGGGCGGCATCGAACACAAAGAAAGTGAAAGGCTCGATATGAACGGTTCAAAAGTTATCTTCGCGCCACGCGCCTCGTGATTCATCTGGCGCGCGCGCTGGCTATAATTCCCGCTATTCTCATCGCGCACGTGAGCCACGGGCCCACTCTCGAACAATCAATTCCGAAGCCGATCATGCGCATCCTGTCGCGCTACGAGCATCTCGGAATGCGAGCGCTCGACTTTCTCGCAATGAGCAATTGGATATACAAGCATAAGATTCTCCGTCGTGGTGTCGAATGGTTGAGTGACAAGGTAACCGGTCAGATAAATGGCGAGGTCATTACACTGGAGGAAGCGCGGGAGATGGTCGCTTCGATATGCGACGCGGGATACACGATCGCCACAGGCACCTGTCCGTGCCGGCGGGCCAGGAACGAGATCTCCGACGAAATCCCAAACGATACCGATATGGTTTTCGGGGATTGGGCCGAGCATTACATGAAGAACTATCCGGACTTTTATCGCAAGATCGATCTCATTGAGGCGAAACACTTGCTGAAAGAGTTCGACCGCCACGGTTTCATCCACCAGGTGTACGGTTTTGCCAGAAAAGGTGGCGCCGCTTACGCGATATGCAACTGCGACAAGTCTGTCTGCATACCGTTGCATGCGCAAAAGACCCGCGGGTTCCAGTCGTTCCGCAAGGGAAGATCAGAAGCGGTCATTGATGCCAGCGCATGCAAAGGCGTTGACGAGTGCGGCGTGTGCATTGCGCGGTGCCCGTTTGACGCGAGGCTGGCGGGAGACAACGGGAAGGCGATGGTCAAAGAGGGCGCCTGCTTCGGGTGCGGCCTTTGCGTGAAAACGTGCAAAGGGAAAGCCACAGCGCTCGTTCGCCGTAAAGGCGCGCAAGCGCAACTCATATTCGCCCGCGACTTCATCAAATAACGCAACACCGGGGGTCAGGCCCCCGGTGTTCCCGGTGTTGCGTTTTTCGGGATGGACGTCGTGGCGCGCGGACGCGCCACCACCTAAGATGAAAATGTCTCAGGGTAGTCTGTGCCCCCTCGCCCCTTGGGGGAGAGGGTTGGGGTGAGGGGGACAGAATACCTCCCCCACCTTAATCCTCCCGCCGTCTGAGGGGGAGGAGATCAGAAAGGGCTATTTTCGGAGCAGTCCCTTGTGTTGCGCTTAGTCGTCTTCCCGGTCGCTCTCTTCGAACGCGCGCTTCATCTCTTTGATGACTCTCGCTGTCGCGATAGTTCGCCTGACGATTTTTGGAAATAGCGTGGGGAGGAACAGGAAAATTCCCACAGCGAGGAGTGCCAGGAACTCGAGCGGACCGAGCCCGAAAAAGGCAAATGCGCCAGCGAAAATCATACAAACTCCATTTTTGTCCCGTCGTCGTTATCTTGATATACCACATCCGGCTTGTTGGTGACAACAATCGCCGCCGGTCACGGCTGCCTGAAAGCGCGGTAGAAGTGGTATCCCAGCGCCAGCGTCCAGAGACCTACAGGAATAAACACGTACGGCAAGGTCCTGGGCATCAGTATCCCAAGGATAATGAGGTAAGCGAGTCCGGAAAGGTAGGCTGTCAGGTGGAGAAAAACGTTGAATTTGCCCAGCGCTTTCTTGACCGCCGCGTGGCGCTTTTCCTCTTCCGCTTTCTTGAGCGCGAATAGTCGCTCGAAGTACTGCGCCTCGTCCCATTTGCCCGCCTCGCGCTCGTCGAGGAGACGCAGTTCTTCAGGGCTTTCTGGCTCGGCGGGGGAAGGCATCACTTCGTGACCAGGCTGCTCCCCGATTTCCTTGTTTTGGGCGTGCTCTTCAGTGTCCATTTTATCTCCCGGCTCCTGCCGTGGGGAGGGGGTTAACCGGTAGCCTCTGAGAACTCGCACTCTTTTTTGATCTTTTGCTTGATCCGGCAGAGGGCATTGTCCACTACCTTGGTCTCGCACATCAGATCCTCGGCTATCTCCTGGTAACTCCTGCTGTCGAGGTACTTTATAAACACGCTCCACTCGAGATCCGAGAGCTTATCGCGAAGTATCGCTATGACGGTATCCAGCTCCTCCTCGAAGATGAAGAGATTGAGCGGATCCTCTGATTTTTCTGAACCGCGGCTGTGCGACGCGAGTGTGTCGAGAAGATTCTCGTCCGAGGACGGTGCGTCCAGCGACTGGTAGGAGCTCAAGGGGTTGTGTTTCTTGCGCGCATGCGTCTTGACGGCAGTGATGATCTGTCGTGTGACGCACAGTATAGCGAACGAGCGGAACGAGCAGAGTTCGCCTTCCTTGAAGTCACGGATCGCCTTGAAAAGGCCGATCATTCCTTCCTGGACAGTGTCCTCGTGATCAGCCCCGGGAAGGAAATAGGATCGGGCTTTCAGGTGAGCGAGGTATTTGTACCGATTAATGAGAACGCTTTCGGCCAGGCGATCCCCGGACTTCGAGCACCTGACCAGTTCTTTGTCCGAGAGTTCGTGATATTTTTTGACGGAAGGGTTTGTGGTTTTGTATCGTGCCATTCCATCTCCTTAATGCATTAGCCTGCAGCATCCCTTGTACCACTTCGCAAAAGTATAGCCACGTCTTGTCATATTTGTCAAATGAGTTATGTAAAGTAACCTTCTGTTGAATTCTGTACACGCCTGATCGGTTTTGTAAAGAATAGACATGAAGATTTTGTGCTGGAAAAACGGAAGGCGGGTTTCCCCGCCTTCGCATGACATGTCGAGGGTGAATATCTAGTTCATGGTTATGGCTTCGACCGGGCACTCCTCAGCGCAATTCCCACAGCCAGTACAGTTGTCAATGTTTGCTGTGACGGAAATGTCGTCCACAAGGTCCAGAACCTCCTGCTCGCATACATCTACGCACAGACCGCAACCCGTGCACTCGTCGACATCGATAGCTGGCCTTTTGTCGCTAGTGTCTCCCACTGTTTCACCCCCTGTATCAGAAATCCAAGTGAGAATAATCTCAGCGGGACGCACAGCAGTCAAGCAATACAAACAAATTGGGGTCAGACACCGTCTACCTTTACTGCGTAGAGGGGTCTGGCACCGTCTACCGCGCAGCGGTAGACGGAAAGGTAGACGGTGCCTGACCCCTTCCCCCTCCTGCTGCTTGGGCTATTAAGATACTTGACAAGAAGAGACTCAAGTTATATGCTACGTGGAGTAACTGGTTTGTGCCTGAAGCAAGGAAGAGGAGTGATGACAGATGGCTAAAGTAATTGGGATCGATCTTGGAACGACAAATTCGTGCATGGCTGTCCTCGAGGGCGGAGAGCCTACGGTTGTCCCCAACTCGGAAGGTGGCAGAACAACCCCGTCCGTGGTGGCGTTTGCCAAGACGGGAGAAAGGTTGGTCGGACAGGTCGCCAAGCGGCAGGCTATAACCAACACGGATCGCACGATCGCGTCCATCAAACGCAAGATGGGAACAAACGAGAAGAAAAAAATCGACGATCGTGATTACACCCCGCCGGAGATATCAGCAATGGTGCTCCAGAAGCTTAAAACAGATGCTGAGGAGTATCTGGGAGAGAAGATCATACAGGCGGTCATCACGGTTCCCGCGTATTTCGATGACAGCCAGCGTCAGGCGACCAAGGACGCGGGCCGCATCGCCGGGCTCGAGGTCCTTCGCATCATCAATGAGCCGACGGCCGCGGCGCTGGCGTACGGACTGGACAAGGAGAACGAGCAGACTATTCTGGTTTTCGACCTGGGCGGTGGCACATTCGACGTTAGCGTACTCGATATCGGTGGAGGGGTGTTTGAGGTCAAGGCTACCAGTGGCAACACGCACCTTGGAGGAGACGACTGGGACCAGCGTATTGTCGATTGGATGGCGGATGATTATAAGGTCAAGACGGGGATAGATCTGCGAAGCGACAAGATGGCGCTGCAGAGGCTCAAGGAGGCTGCGGAGAAAGCTAAGATGGAGCTTTCGACCACGACGTCCACCAACATCAACCTTCCGTTCATCACCGCGACCAGTGAGGGTCCGCAGCACCTCGATACTACACTGTCGCGAGCGGAGTTCAACAAAATGACGGCTGACCTGGTTGACAAATGCGTGATCCCCTTCAAGGCGGCGATCAAGGACTCGGGGCTCGACGTCAAGAACCTGGACCATATCATCCTGGTTGGAGGCGCGACCCGCATGCCCGCGATCCAGGACAAAGTTCGCGAGCTGACAGGCGGCAAGGAGCCCCACAAGGGGGTCAACCCGGATGAGGTCGTAGCGGTTGGCGCGGCTATCCAGGCAGGCGTTCTCAAGGGAGAGGTCAAAGACGTTCTGCTTTTGGACGTGACCCCGCTGTCGCTGGGCATCGAGACGCTGGGAGGCGTGTCTACCAGGCTCATCGAGAGGAACACGACTATCCCGACGCGCAAGAGCGAGGTTTTTACGACCGCCGCGGACGGGCAGAATTCGGTGGAGATACATGTCCTGCAGGGTGAGCGCGAGATGGCCGAGTACAACAAGACGCTCGGCCGCTTTCAACTGGTCGGCATTCCGCCGGCGCCCAGGGGCATCCCGCAGATCGAAGTTGCCTTCGACATCGACGCGAACGGCATAGTGAACGTAAGCGCAAAAGACAGGGCGACCGGCAACGAGCAGAAGATCACTATTACCGCCAGTTCCGGGCTGTCAGAGGAAGAGATCAAAAAGATGACGATGGACGCTGAGGAGCATGCCGATGATGACCGCAAGCGCAGGGATGAAGCCGAGATCCGCAACCGCGCGGATGAGGTAGTTTACACAACCGAGAAATCACTGCGTGAGCTTAGCGACAAAGTTGACCAGGCGGAGAGGGCGACAATCGAGTCGTCGATAAACGAGGTGAAAGAAGCTCTCAAGGGCGACGACACCCAACTCATCAAGTCCACAATGGAAAGCTTGGTTCAGGCCTCGCATAAGCTGGCGGAGCAGGTTTACGCGCAGACGGCCAGCGCCGCGGAAGGTCAGGCGCCCTGTGGGTCGCAATGTGGCCAGGATGGCCAGGACGAGGATGTCATCGAAGCCGACTATGAAGTAGTGGACGAAGACAAGTAACGCGCCCGCCAGACGTAGCCGGTTGGTTGCCAGCGCTTATAAAGGAAAGGTTTTCAAGGTAAAGACATGAGCGAGGTAAAAGGTTCGAAAAAGCCGATTCGCGATGACGCCAGCGCCAGCAAGAAAAAGGCGGAACCTCCCCGCGCCGAAGACAAGATCGAGGCAATAGAAGACGGCGGTGACAGTGACGTGACGCATGGCGCCGAAGTGGCACCGGAGGAGAAGATGCATTCGCTGAATGCCGAGGTCGAGGAACTGGCCGACCAGAACGCTCTGTTGCTGGACACTCTCAAGAGGCTGAAGGCGGACTTTGAGAATTATAGAAAGAGGATGCTCAAGGAACAGACGCGGATCCTCGAGACGGCGGAGGGCGAGCTGGTCAAGAAGCTGTTGCCCGCGATAGACAACCTGGAGCGCGCTCTCGAGAGCTCTCTTGTTGACGGGGCCAGTGGCCTTGGCGACGGTGTGGCCATGGTGCGCGAGCAGATGCTGGACGTTCTGCTAAAAGAGGGCCTCGAGATCATCGACCCGCAAGGAGAGCCTTTCGATCCGGAGCACCACGAGGCGATGATGGTGGTCGAGACGACCGAGTGCCCGGAGGATACGGTGATTGACGTGGTTCAGAAAGGTTACCGCTTCAACGGCGTCCTGTTGCGGCCCGCGAGGGTACGAGTATCCTGTCTCGCGAAAAGTTAGCGTCACTGAAACGCAACAAAGGG
>PHEX01000042.1 GCA_002843005.1 Candidatus Anoxymicrobium japonicum
GATCCACATGCCCTATGGTGCCGACGTTCACGTGCGGCTTGGTTCTCTCAAACTTTTCCTTGGCCATGGCGCCTCCTTCCTTCCTTACTGTCCTTTGGCTCGCGCGATTATCTCCCGGGCGATCCCCGCTGGGACCTCGGCATAGTGGTGGAACTCCATGTGGTGGGTAGCCCTCCCCTGGGTCAACGACCTCAGGTCGGTAGCATACCCGAACATCTGGGCCAGGGGCGTCAGTACCTCCATGCGCTGGTGGCCGCTTTGATGCTCGACCTTCTCCAGCCTTCCCCTTCGCCCGTTAATGTCCGATATTACATCCCCAACATACTTATCGGGAACGGTGATCTCCATGCGCATTATCGGCTCCAGCAGTATCGGCGAGCCAGCCCGCACAGCTTTCTTCAGCGCCATCGATGCCGCGACTTTGAACGCGATCTCCGAGGAGTCCACCGGGTGGTATGACCCATCAACCAGCTCGACCTTGAGGTCTACGAGCGGGTAACCCGCAAGCCCTCCTGATATCAATGCCTCCTGCACACCACGATCGACAGCCGGGACGTACTCCCTTGGAACCTCGCCACCGTGTATCTTGTTCTCGAACACGTATCCCTCGCCCCTCTTCGTCGGATCGAGGTTGATTACCACATCCCCGTACTGCCCGCGCCCACCGGTCTGTTTGATGAATCGGCCGCGAACATTATGCGCCGGCCGCGTGATCGTCTCCCGGTAGGAGACCTCCGGCCTGCCAACGTTGGCGTCGACTTGAAACTCCCTGAGAAGCCTGTCGACCACCACTTCCAGATGAAGCTCGCCCATGCCGCTGATGATCGTCTGCCCGCTGTCTTCGTCGTAATTAACCCGAAATGTCGGATCCTCGTCAGAGAGGCGATTCAGCGACTCGGTAAGCTTGTCCTGATCCATCTTGGTCTTGGGTTCTATCGCAACCGAAATAACCGGCGCCGGGAAGATCATGTGCTCCAGGAGAATCGGGTGGGAAGGATCGCAAAGAGTATCTCCCGTTGTCGTCTTCTTGAGGCCGACACAGGCTATGATATCGCCGGTGCACACCATCTTGACGTCCTCGCGATGATTCGCGTGCATTCGTAAAATTCGGCTTACCCGCTCCTTGTTGCCGCGCGTCGAGTTGAGAACAAATATCCCTGTTTTCAGCGTGCCGGAGTAAACGCGAAAGTAAGTCAACCTGCCAACGTATGGATCAGACATAATCTTGAAAGCGAGTGCCGCGAACGGCGCGTCGTCCGAAGCTTCTCTTTCCTCTTCATCGTGAGTAAAAGGATTTTCGCCCCGCATCAAGGGCACGTCCGCCGGCGAAGGAAGGTACTCCGAAATCGCCTCTATGAGTGGCTGGATACCGCGGTTTTTGAGCGCCGTGCCACACAGAACCGGCACGATCCTGGCAGCTATGGTTCCGCTTCTTATCGCGCGGCGAATTGCCAGGGGACTCACTGGATTTCCTTCAACATAGGCTTCAAACACCTCGGCGTCGAAGTCCGCGATCTTCTCGAGCAACACGTGACGCGCGGCTTCCGCCTTTTCGACCATGTCGCCAGGGATATCCTCGTAACCCCACTCCTCGCCCATCTCGTCATACCAGACGATCTGCTTCATAACCACAAGATCTATGATCCCGCGAAACAACTCTTCCTCTCCCACCGGAATCTGCACTGGCACAGGGTTTGAGTCAAGCCTGGTTTCGATCATTTCGACTGACCGTTCAAAACTCGCGCCAACTCTGTCCATCTTGTTCACGAAGCAGATTCTCGGGACGTTATACCTGTCGGCTTGCCTCCACACCGTCTCTGTTTGCGGCTCCACACCTTCAACAGCGTCAAACACAGCAACCGCTCCGTCGAGCACGCGTAACGACCTCTCGACCTCAATAGTAAAGTCCACGTGACCGGGCGTATCAATAATGTTAATGCGAGTATCTTCCCACTCGCACGTTGTGGCCGCTGACGTTATCGTGATGCCACGCTCCTGCTCCTGAATCATCCAATCCATTACAGCCGCGCCGTCATGAACTTCGCCCATCTTGTAAGTCTTCCCGGTGTAATAAAGGATACGCTCGGTTGTTGTCGTTTTACCCGCGTCAATATGGGCCATTATTCCAATGTTTCTGATCTTCTCTAAGGGAATATCCCTTTCGATCTTCTCCGCCATCTTACTCGTGGGGGCGCCCCTTTTCTTTGTCGCAACCTGGCTCATGAGTAGCTACCACCGGTAATGAGCGAACGCTTTATTAGCCTCCGCCATCCGGTGCAGATCCTCCTTCTTCTTGATAGAATGCCCTGCCCGGTTCGCGGCGTCCAATACTTCGCCGGCCAACCTCTCGGACATGCTCTTTTCCCTGCGTTGCCGGGAAAACGCGATGATCCAACGCACGGCAAGAGTCCTCGACCGCCGGGCTTTGACTTCGACGGGCACCTGGTAGGTCGCGCCGCCGACGCGTCTTGATTTGACCTCGAGCACGGGCATGACGTTTTCCACAGCCTTTTGAAGCACGTGCACCGGATCCACACCTTCTCTCTGGCCGATGTTGTTCAACGCGCCATAGACGATATTTTCAGCTGTGCTCTTCTTGCCATCAAGCATTATTCTGTTTATGAACTGCGTGACCAGAATGCTCTTGTGCACAGGATCTCTGGTTGTGCTTCGTCTTGTGGCCTGTCCCCTTCGAGGCATACGCCCTCCGCTTACTTATTTTTCTTGGCGCCGTACTTTGAACGGCTCTGTGAACGTTCCTCGACACCGGCCGCGTCGAGCGTGTTCCTGACAACTTTGTATCTTACGCCCGGAAGATCCTTGACCCTGCCCCCGCGCACTAAAACTATCGAGTGCTCCTGGAGATTGTGCCCGATGCCCGGTATGTACGCGGTGACCTCGATGCCATTGGTAAGTCTCACTCGACATATCTTTCGCAAAGCCGAGTTCGGCTTCTTTGGCGTGGTCGTTTTTACCTGCGTACAAACTCCGCGTTTCTGGGGCGAGCCCTGAAGCGCCGGCGCCCCGGTCTTCTTGACTTTGCGTTTTCTGCCATTACGCACAAGCTGGTTGATGGTCGGCACCTATCGGACCTCCAGTAGTTTTACCGATACCGAAAAAGACACCCCACTCCAGTGAATCGTCCTATTCACGAGACAATCCACCAGGAATAGGGGTATCTACACGCACACAAAAACGGCGCACTTGCACCGCTATGAGAATGTACCACCACGACTACGTCGTGTCAACTTCCTTCTCTTCCTCGGCCTCCTCATCGAAAGCTTCCCCCGAAAGTATTCCATCGCGGAATATCTCCATCGCGGTGAGTTGCGGCTGCAGCTCCGGCAGTTGCTCACCGGTGTACAGTGGTTCCCATTCCTCGTCGAGAGGCTTCACATTTATCCTGCGATAGGCCGTCATCCCCGAGCCCGTGGGAACGAGCTTTCCAATAATAATATTCTCCTTGAGGCCGAGCAGCCGGTCCACCTTGCCAGAGAGAGCCGCATCGGTAAGCACGCGGGTCGTCTCCTGAAAAGACGCCGCCGACAGGAAGGACTTAGTCGCGAGGCTCGCCTTGGTGATGCCCAGCAGAACCTCCTTGAACCTCGGGGGCGCGCCGCCCTCGGCGACCACGCGATTCGCTTCCTGTTCGAAGTCTATGTACTCGACCAACTGTCCGGGCAGGAACACGGCATCGCCGGGATCGGAAACCGTTACACGTTTGAGCATCTGGCTTACGATGACCTCAATATGCTTGTCGTGGATATCCACGCCCTGATCCTTGTAAACCTTCTGGACTTCATTCACCAGGTAGCGCTGCGCCGTTTCCCGATCCACGATATCCAGCAGTTCCTTGGGATCCGCTGAGCCCTCCGTTATCTGGTCGCCGGCGGAAACGTCATCCCCATCCGCGACAAGTATCTTGAGGCTCGTGGGAATCTGGTAAGTGTAATCCAGCGGTTGTATCTTGCCATCCTCCGAAAGCTCCTCACCGTGGAGGACTATCTCGTGGTACTTGTCACTCCTCTTGACCTCGACTTTCCCGCGGCTCCACGCCAGGTACGCTTGACCCTTGGGCTTTCGGGCCTCGAAGAGCTCAACCACACGCGGGAGACCGTGAGTGATATCGCGTCCGACGCCGGCGTAAACGCCACCGAAGTGGAAAGTTCTCATCGTCAACTGCGTCCCCGGCTCACCAATAGATTGAGCCGCGATTATACCAACGGCCTCGCCGATCTGAGCGGGTTTGCCAGAAGCAAGATCCCGCCCGTAACAGGCCGCGCATACTCCGTGCCTGGCCTTGCAGGTAAGCACTGAACGCACCATGACCTCTTCGATGCCTTCATCCATGAGCCTGCGCGCAAGCACCTTCGTGATGTCCTGGTTCGCGCTTACAATCACAACTCTCTTGCTCTTCACTGACGTCAGGGCGTAGCGGCCGATGATGTTTGTGTTGATATCGCCGTCGAGAGTAACCGACACGGGGATACCCCGATCCGTGCCGCAGTCCATCTCGCGAATGATGGAATCCTGCGCCACGTCTACAAGGCGACGGGTAAGATAACCGGAGTCCGCGGTGCGCAACGCGGTGTCAGCCAATCCCTTGCGGGCGCCATGTGTGCTGATGAAGTATTCGAGAACTGTAAGTCCCTCGCGGAAGTTCGAAGTGATAGGAGAAGCGATGACATCGCCCTTGGGATCCTCCACCAGACCTTTCATCCCCGCAAGTTGTTTGATCTGCTTGAGGTCGCCTCGAGCGCCGGAGCACGCCATCATGTAGATGGGGTTGAACTCGTCAAAGTTCTCCTCCATTCGTGTCGCGACCAGGTCTGTCGCGGCGTGCCATACGTCAACCACGCGCCTGTGGCGCTCCTCCTCGGTATAGAAACCATCGGAATAGCGCTCGTCGATCTCAGCTGTCTCTTTCTCCGCGTTCGCGAGTATCTGAGGCTTCTCGGGCGGGATCACGATATCGCTGACGCTTATCGTGATTCCCGCCCTGGTGGCAAAGTGAAACCCTGTTTCCTTTACCTGGTCGAGGACGCAGTTGATAACATCGGATGGGTAGTTCTCTGCCACCTGCTCGATTATCTCTGATATCTCCTTCTTGCCCACTATCCTGTTCTGGTAGGAAAAGCCCTCCGGAAGTTGCCTGTTGAAGATAATGCGGCCAACGGAAGTCTCACGGATTTCGCCATCCATGCGTACCTTGACCCGTGCCTGCAACCCGACACGGCCAAACTCGTGGGCGAGGATTGCCTCATCGGGGTTGGAGAACACCTTGCCCTCTCCCGTGACGCCATTCCTCAAAGCGGTGAGGAAGTAACAGCCGAGCACAATATCCTGAGTCGGAGAAACTACCGGCTTGCCGTTCGCGGGAGAGAGAATGTTGTGAGCTGAAAGCATCAGGATGCGAGCTTCGGCTTGCGCCTCGGGTGACAGTGGCAGGTGAACAGCCATCTGATCGCCGTCGAAGTCCGCGTTGAAGGCGGTGCAGACAAGCGGGTGTATGCGTATGGCCTTTCCTTCCACGAGCATCGGCTCAAACGCCTGTATCCCCAGGCGGTGGAGCGTGGGAGCGCGATTGAGCATGACCGGGTGTGCCCGGATGACCTTCTCGAGGACGTCCCATACAATAGGCACCATACGATCGATCATGCGCTTGGCGCCTTTGAGGTTGTGCGCGAAACCGAGATCCACAAGCCGCTTCATGATAAACGGCTTGAACAGCTCGAGCGCCATTTGCTTTGGCAGGCCGCACTGATGAAGCTTTAGCTCAGGCCCCACCACGATGACAGAGCGTCCGGAGTAGTCCACGCGCTTGCCCAGGAGGTTCTGACGGAAGCGTCCCTGCTTGCCCTTGAGCATATCGGCCAATGATTTCAAGGGACGACTTCCCGGGCCGGTCACCGGCCTGCCGCGCCGGCCGTTGTCGAACAGCGCGTCCACGGCTTCCTGAAGCATGCGTTTCTCGTTGTTGACGATGATTTCAGGCGCGCTGAGATCCAGCAATCTTTTCAGGCGGTTGTTGCGGTTGATAACGCGACGGTACAGGTCGTTGAGGTCGCTCGTCGCGAAGCGACCGCCGTCCAACTGCACCATGGGGCGCATGTCAGGCGGGATGACCGGGATAACGTCCATTATCATGGCCTCGGGCTTGTTCTCGGTATTGAGGAAAGCGGAGGCGACCTTCAACCTCTTGATAGCTTTGTTGCGCTTCTGGCCTTTGGAACTCTTGACAATCTCCCGCAGATCCTCGGATTCCTTCTCCAGGTTGACGTTTAGCAACAGATCACGCACTGTCTCGGCGCCCATCCCTCCCCGGAAGTACTCGCCGTAACGCATCCGAAGATCGCGGAACTTCTGATCCTCGTCTATGAGCTGCTTGGTGTCAAGCTTTTTGAACTCCTCAAAAAGCTCTTTGAGATAATCGATCTGGATCTGAATCGCATTGCGCGTGTCGCGCTGTTCTTTCCGGAGAACCTCTACGAGCTTCTTGATCTTCCTCTCGTAAGCGGATCTCTCCTTGCCTATCTTTGTGTTGTACTGCTTGTTGAGGTCGGCCACGCGGTCTTCTCTGGTCTTAGGATGCTCGGCCGCCTTTTTCTTGGATTCTCTGCTTATTTTCTTGATCTGTTTATCGCGTTCGGCCTCGAGATTATGAGCGCGCTTGTCGAACTCCTCTTTCTCGCCGGTCTTCTTTTCCTCGAGCGCCGGCCTCGAGCGCAACGCCCGCATTCGTGACTCGAGCTCGCGGATACGCGGGGCGCAGAAGTCCTCCACATCGGCGGCCTCGCCTGCGTCGAGCTTTCCGGGTTCTATCTCTAACGCTTGCTCAATCTCGTCGAGGCGGTCATCCCATTCGGTCAGGAGCCCGTCGATATCAGACTCGAGCTTCCCTGTTTTCTCCGAGCGCTCTTCCTCGCTCATGCCGGCAAACTTGACGGAGGCGGCGGCGAGCGCGCCGTAATGTTTCTTTGTCTCGTCGATCGTTCGCTCGTAGCGCAACCGGAGATCCGCGATACGTTGTTCCTTGGTCCTGTCCTTCTCGCTCGCCTTCTTTTTGGACTCCTTGCCAATGTTTACGATCTGCCTGTCGCAGGCAGCCTCGATCTCCTCGATCTTTTCAGCCTGTTCCGCGCTCCACTCCTCATGGCTATTCTGGAGGGCCATCAGCTTTAACCGCGGCTCTTCGAGCGAGCCCGGCAACTTCTTGTTGCCGACGAACACCTCTAGCGCCTCGAACATGAGGGGAAAGTTCTCGCAGACTAACGCGTGGTATTGAGCGGAAAGCTTTTCCTCGAGCTCAGCGATATCCGCGTCGAGACGCTTCTCGAGCATCGGAAGGTCTTTTTTTCTGCGGTCTTTCTTGACATCCGACACAATATAGGAAGCAAAGTACAATACCCGTTCGAGGCTCTTTGAGGACAGGTCAAGCAGGTATCCCATGCGCGATGGCACGCCCCTGAAAAACCAGATGTGAGATACCGGCGCGGCGAGTTCTATGTGGCCCATCCGCTCGCGGCGCACCTTGGATCTTGTGACCTCAACGCCGCAACGCTCGCATATCATGCCTTTGAAGCGAACGCGTTTCTTGTACTTCCCGCAGGAGCACTCCCAGTCCCTGGTCGGCCCAAATATTTTTTCGCAGAAGAGCCCTTCTCTCTCAGGCTTCAGGGTCCTGTAGTTGATGGTCTCCGGTTTCTTGACCTCGCCATTTGACCAGTTGCGGATCTGGCTCGCGGTGGCAAGCCCTATCTCCAGGCTGCTGAATTCATTGACATCGAGCAACTGCGCATCCTCCTATTCAAAAAGGCTCTCGGAGCATTCGTCTTCCGCGGTGCCATCTCTCGGTTGATTTGTCCTCAGGTCAATGCCAAGTTCCTCGGCGGTTCTAAACACGTCCTCCTCCATCCCCTGCACCTCGATGGTGTTACCCTCCTCGGAGAGCATTTTGACGTCCAGGCCCAGCGAGCGCATCTCCTGGATAAGAACCTTGAAGGACTCTGGTATCCCCGGCTCCGGCATGTTTTCACCTTTGACTATCGCCTCGTAGACTTTTACCCTGCCGACGACATCGTCGCTCTTGACGGTCAGGAGTTCCTGCAACGCGTACGCCGCGCCGTACGCCTCGAGTGTCCAGACCTCCATCTCCCCAAAACGCTGACCGCCGAACTGCGCTTTGCCTCCCAGTGGCTGCTGTGTCACGAGCGAGTAGGGGCCGGTCGAACGCGCGTGCATCTTGTCGTCTACCAGGTGGAGCAACTTCAACATGTAGATATACCCTACCGTGACCTCGCTCTCAAACTCCATCCCTGAGCGTCCGTCAAAGAGATGGGCCTTGCCGTTGGCGGGCAGTCCCGCCTTCTTGAGTGAGTTCTCGATCTCTTTCTCCGTGGCGCCATCGAAAACCGGAGTGGCTACGTGGGTCGTATTTTCACTGTCTATGCCGGCGTAAGCCGCCCAGCCGAGGTGGGTCTCGAGCACCTGCCCGATGTTCATTCGGGAAGGGACGCCCAGCGGATTCAGCACTATGTCCACCGGTGTGCCGTCCTCCATGAAAGGCATGTCCTCGACAGGAAGGATCTTGGATATGACGCCCTTGTTGCCATGGCGTCCGGCTATCTTGTCGCCTGCTCGTATCTTGCGCCGCTGGGCTATATCGACTCGAACCAGTTCGTTGATTCCAGGATTGAGCTCGTCGCCATTCTCACGCGAGAACACCCTAACGCCTATTACCTTCCCGGACTCGCCATGTGGCACCTTGAGAGAGGTGTCACGGACCTCGCGCGCTTTCTCGCCAAATATCGCGCGCAATAACTTCTCCTCGGCGGTTAGCTCGGTTTCTCCTTTGGGAGTAACCTTTCCAACCAGCACGTCGCCCGCCTTGACCCTGGCCCCAAGCCGGATAATGCCCCTCTCGTCCAGGTTCATAAGAACATCCTCCTGGACGCTTGGGATATCGGCCGTTATTTCTTCATCACCGAGCTTGGTGCTGCGCGCCTCGACCTCATGCTCCTCGATGTGGATAGATGTTAAGATGTCTTCGCGCACCAGCCGCTCCGAAACCACGATGGCGTCCTCGAAGTTGTACCCTTCCCAGGGCATGAAAGCGACCAGCAGGTTACGTCCAAGAGAAAGCTCGCCCTGGTCGGTGGACGGCCCATCCCCAATGACCTGTCCCTTGACGACATGCTCACCCTCCTTGACCAGCGGCCTCTGGTTTATGCAGGTGCCCTGATTGGAGCGGTAAAACTTCTCAAGCTTATATGTCTCTTTCTTGCCTTTCTTGTCCTTGATCTCTATGACCCCAGCATCCATGTAGGACACCGTGCCCGCTGTCTTGCTGGATATTATGTCGCCAGTGTCTTTCGCGGCGCGAAACTCCATGCCGGTAGCGACCAGCGGCGCCTCGGGCTTGATGAGTGGCACCGCCTGGCGTTGCATGTTCGAACCCATAAGAGCGCGGTTCGCGTCGTCATGCTCCAGAAACGGAATAAGCGCGGTAGCCACGCTGACCGTCTGGCGTGGCGACACGTCCATGTAATCGACCTCGCGCGCGTCCACGAATGAAACTTCTTCCCCCAGCTTCGACGCGCGGCACAGGATCTTGTCATTCTCGAACCGCCCGGATCTGGTGAGTGGAGCGTTGGCCTGCGCGATTATGAGGTCATCTTCCTCATCCGCGGTCAAGTAAACAATTTTGTCTGAAACGACGCCCTTGTTCACTTTTCTGTACGGACTCATCAGAAAACCGAGATCATTGATCCGCGAGTAAGTCGAGAGGTTGCCGATGAGCCCGATGTTCGGGCCTTCGGGCGTTTCAATAGGGCACATGCGTCCGTAGTGTGACGGGTGCACGTCTCTAACCTCGAAACCGGCGCGCTCGCGAGACAGACCGCCGGGGCCAAGCGCGGAGACGCGTCGCTTGTGCGTGAGTCCCGCCAGCGGGTTCGTCTGATCCATGAACTGGGAAAGCTGGCTGGAGCCGAAAAACTCCTTGACAGCCGCGACTACGGGCCTGATGTTGATAAGCGTTTGTGGAGTGATGGAATCCACGTCCTGGGTGGTCATACGCTCGCGGATGACCCTCTCCATGCGGGACAGCCCGATGCGGACCTGGTTCTGAATGAGCTCGCCTACGGTGCGAACCCTGCGATTGCCGAAATGATCGATGTCATCAACAGTGTAGCCGTCCACGCCGGCGTGAAGGTTCACCAGATAGCGCACGGCTTCGAGAATGTCCTCGCGCGTAAGAACCGTGACATCGCCTGGAACCTTGCGGCCCAGTTTCTTGTTTATCTTGTAGCGCCCAACACGCGCCAGGTCGTAGCGGCGCTCGTTGAAGAACAGATTGTCCAGAAGACCACTGGCGCTCTCTACCGTGGGCGGCTCGCCCGGGCGGAGCTTGCGATAGATGTCGATGAGAGCCTCTTCCCTGCTCTTCGTGTGATCCTTGTCGATCGTAGTTTTGATGGACTCAGCGCCGTCGAAAAAGTTCACGAGCTCGTCCGGCTCGTAGCCAAGCGCCTTGAGAAGCACGCTCACCGGCTGCCGGCGCTTCCTGTCGACGCGCACTCCAAGCATGTCTTTCTTGTCGAACTCCAGCTCGAGCCACGCCCCGCGAGAGGGGATGATCTTGCCGGAATAAAGAATCTTGTCAGTGTCCTTGTCGATCTCGCGGTCGAAGTAAATGCCGGGCGAGCGGATCAACTGGCTGACGACAACCCGTTCAGTGCCATTGAAAATAAATGTGCCCTTGTCGGTCATGATCGGGAAGTCGCCCATGAAAACCGACTGCTCCTTGATCTCGCCTATCTCCTTGTTGATGAGGCGCACGTCCACGAACAGGGGAGCGGCGTAGCTCACGCCTTTGTCTTTGCACTCGTCAACGTCGAATTTAATATCTCCCAACGTGTGCTCCCCGAACTCTACCGCCATAGTTCCCGTAAAATCTTCGATAGGCGATATGTCATGGAAGATGCTGGCCAATCCCTCTCCCAGAAACCATGCGAAAGAATCTTTCTGGATTCCGATGAGGTCCGGAACCGGCAGAACTTCAGGTATTCTGGCGAATGAGATGCGCTTACGCTTTCCGTGAAGTGCAACTGACAAAAATATCCCCCCTGACGATTTCAGACATGAACAGTAATAGAAGCTGCAAACAAAACACTCGCGATACTCTGCTCAATCAACTGCGCAAACTTTTATGATATTAATTATCAGAGTTTCTGTCAAAATTTTTGACGTTTAACTAACCAGGGGTCAGGCACCGTCTACCTTTGCGCGGTAGACGTTGCCAGACCCCTCTACGCAGTAAAGGTAGACGGAGAGGTAGACGGTGTCTGACCCCTGTATTTGTATTGTGTTTACTTCAATTCGACTGTCGCGCCGACGTCCTCGAGCTGGGTCTTTATTTTTTCGGCCTCTTCCTTGCTCACGGATTCCTTGATAGGCTTGGGCGCCTCTTCAACCAGCGTCTTGGCTTCCTTGAGACCAAGTTTAGTGATCGCGCGAACTTCCTTGATCACCGGGATCTTTTTCTCGCCAGCAGTTACCAGAACCACGTCGAACCGAGTCTTCTCCTCCGCCTCGACAGCCGCCTCGAAACCAGCGGGTGCGGCTGCCGCCGCCGCGGGCACGGCAGCGGTTACGCCGAACTCCGACTCGAACAACTTGACGAACTCGGAGATCTCCAGCACCGTCCATTCCTTGATCCCCTCTATCGCGTCCTGCGGGGTCAATTTCTCAGCCAAAACAATCACCTCTCCTATCTGTTTCTCTGGTCTCTATGCTTCCTCGGGAGTCTCTCCATCGCCAACTTCTTCGCGCGACGGCGGTTCCCCTGAACCTTTTTTGTCTGCCAGCGCCTGAAATAGCGCAAGCATCTTTCTGGCCGGCGCGACCGCGGCCCCGACGACCAGCGCCAACGGCGCCCGCACCATACCGACCATCTGCGCGAGCAAGATATCGCGAGGCGGCAACGTCGCCAGAGCCTCCACCTGCTTCCCATCCAGGATCCTGCTCTCGAACAGCCCGCCACGGAGGTAGAAATCCTTACGGCCCCTGGCGAATTCCCTGACCACTTTCGCGACAGAAGGCACATCGTCCCGGATGGTAACCACGGCGACCGGTCCCTCGAGCAACGGCACGATCCCCTCTTTGGGAGTCCCGGCAATAGCGATGCGTGTGAGTGTGTTCTTGAGGACGCGAAGCTCCGAGTTCATCTCCTTCAGCTTGCCACGGAACTCGTTTGCCTCATGTACGGTAAGTCCCCTGTAGCGCAGAACGAGCAATGAGGGAGCATTCTCAAACAACTTCGTAATCTGCTCTACTTTTTCTTTATTCGCCTGGCTCGGCATCCGGTTTACCTCCAAAATAAATAGCCCCTCAGCGGAGGCTATAATGCAATCCGCCTCGGCAGGCCGTTCAATTGAGCCATCATGTGGCGCCTGCTGTCTCCGGCAATCGTTCTTTCTTTTGTTTTCGTTCCCGAATGTAACAGAGCTGACCCGAGCTGTCAAAAAATCAACAGGCTGCTGCTTCCGGAATGAAACCTCGGGTCACAGTAGTATCGACCGAGACGCCTGGACCCATCGTGCTCGAAAAGGTGATGCTCTTGATATATCGCCCCTTGACGGCGGCGGGCCGGGCCCGGATGAGCTCCTCCAGAACTGCGGCATAGTTGTCCATGATGCTGTCGAGCGAGAACGAAACCTTGCCCACCACGAGGTGCACGTTGGCCTGCTTGTCCACCCTGTACTCGACCTTGCCGCCTTTCACGTCACTAACCGCCTTCTCGATGTCGAAGGTAACCGTACCGCTCTTCGGGTTGGGCATCAGCCCACGCGGCCCGAGTATCTTCCCGAGCCTTCCTACCAGACTCATGACGTCCGGTGTCGCGATCGCCACATCGAAGTCGGTCCAGCCGCCCTGAACCTTGGCCACCATATCCTCGCCACCGACGAAGTCGGCGCCAGCCTTCTCAGCTTCTACCGCCTTATCGCCAATGGCGAAGACCGCGACGCGCACCTCTTTCCCGGTGCCACCGGGCAACATGATTGTGCCCCTGATCATCTGATCGGCGCGCCTTGGATCCACACCCAGCCTGATCGCCACTTCAAACGTCTCATCGAATTTCCCGCTTGCCCGCTCACTGACGAGCTTCGCCGCATCAAAAGGGTGATACAGCTTTCCAGGCTCAATCCCGTCAGCGCTCTCTTTGTACCTGCGGCTTCTCCACTTCAATTGAAAACCTCTCCTTAACTGTCTACAACCTCGAGACCCAGACTGCGCGCGGTACCCTCGAGTATCCGCGTCGCGGCCTCGATGTCGTTCGTATTAAGGTCGGGCAATTTCTGCCGCGCGACCTCCCTGACCTTGTCCAACGTGATTGTGCCCGCCGAGTTCCTGTTCGGCTCGCCGCTTCCTTTCTCGAGCCCCGCGGCGTCAAGTAAGAGTTTCGCGGCAGGCGGGGTCTTCGTTACAAACGTGAAGGAGCGGTCCTCGTAAACCGATATCTCCACCGGCACGATCTGACCCAGCTCGCTCATGGTCCTGGCATTGTACTGCTTGCAAAATTCCATTATGTTCACGCCGTGCTGGCCCAGCGCTGGACCAACCGGTGGCGCCGGGTTAGCCTGGCCGGCGGAGATCTGCAACTTGATTACCGTCATTACCTTCTTTGCCATTATCCTTGCCTTCCCTACATCTTCATGACCTGGTCGAAGGGAAGCTCAACCGGGGTTTCCCTGCCAAATATCGAAACCAGAACCTTCAGCTTGCTCTGGTCCAGATTTACCTCGCTGATAACTCCCGTGAAGTCGGCGAACGGCCCCTGTACGACCTTGACCCCTTCACCCTCGGAGAACTCCGCTGACACCTTTGGCTTCTCGGCCTTCTGGCGAACCAGCAGGCTGTCAACCTCCTGCTCGGGTATCGGCGTTGGGCGCGCGGATGTCCCGATAAAGCCTGTGACGCCCGGCGTATTCCGGACTACGTACCAGGATTCGTCGTCAAGATCCATGCTCACCAGCAGGTAGCCCGGCAATAGCTTTTTCTGAACAAGCTGCTTCTTGCCGGACTTGTACTCGAGCACGTCCTCGACAGGGATAAACACCCCGTGTATCTTCTGTTGCATGTGCATGGACTCGATGCGGTGCTCGAGGTTCGCCTTCACCTTGTTCTCATACCCGGAATAGGTGTGCACAACGTACCACTTTTCATTCCTTCGAACCATGTACCCTTATTACTCCTTTTAGCGCGGCTTTCAAGGCGCCGATACGCGATCTGATCAGGCTATTCCTATTATCAAGTTGAGAAGCTTCGACAGCATCAGGTCTAGAACAAGGATGAAAGTCGCGACGATGGTCACAGTAATCAGCACGACCATCGTGTAATTGGCCACCTCGTCCCTGCTCGGCCAGATGACCTTCTTCATCTCGATGCGAACATCCTTCAAAAACTGGGCTATGGCCTTCCAGGCGCTTTTTTTCTCAGCCTTCTTCTTTTCAGCCGCCTTCTTGCGCTGCGCCATCTGCTTCTGCCGCTGGCCGGGCGTCTGGGACTTCTCCTGTATTCTCCTCAGTTCTCTGTTTGCCATCTTTCCCTACCTGATTCACACTCTCCGGTACTACGAACCTGACGCTATCCGCCAGTGATGGCAGGCCCGGAGGGTCTCGAACCCCCAACCTCCGGTTTTGGAGACCGGCGCTCTACCAATTGAGCTACGGGCCTACGATCCTCATTCACCTGCCTGAATTATCGCGTCTCTCGATGCGCGGTGTGACACCTGCACCACTTGCAGTACTTTTTGAGCTCGATCCGGTCAGGATCGTTCGTCTTGCTCTTTCTGCTCGTGTAGTTCCTGCGCTTGCACTCCGTGCAGGCCAGTGTAACCAGTACTCTCATGTCTCTCTCTTACTTATAAATCTTGATAACGCGTCCCGCGCCTACAGTCCTTCCGCCCTCACGGATGGCAAAGCGCAGGCCCTCGTCCATGGCTATCGGGGTTATGA